>DKGO01000208.1 GCA_002453315.1 Caryophanales bacterium UBA6768
TCTTCGGACGTGAAACGGATGGTATTCCGAAAAAATTAATTGAGGGTAAAGAAGAACATTGTTTACGAATCCATATGACAGACAAGGTCCGTTCATTAAATTTATCAAATGCAGCAGCAATTGTTATTTATGAAGTATTACGACAGCAACAGTTCCATCAATTATCGTAAAATTTCATTCGTCAATATTATTAGTATCAGCCTATCAAAAAAGAGACCCCACAGGTCTCTTTCACATTTATTAAGATAAAATTTTTATTAATATTGATTGTTTTTTGGCACACCAGGTTTTGATTCATATGCTGAAGTTAGGCATGATGTAAGAAAGACAAGAGCAACAGCCAATATGAGAATAATTTTCATATAAATAACCTCCTAATAAAAATGAAAAAACTTTCCCCACAATTTCTAATTATTATTATACATCGTTTGATTAAAAATGTGTACTATTTATATGTAACAATTACACAAACGTATGCTCAATCCCTTCATAGGCTAGTTCATAAATAGGGATTAAGGTAGTATAAATATTTTTCACTGCTTCTACAAAATCATCGCCATTTTGCAAAATAGGATCACTTTCTTTAAAATATTTCCCAATGAGAAGCTCCGCCTTTTTAACATCCCGAAACCTTATAAGTGTATTAGAAAGATTTAACTGTTCAATTGGAGTGGCGTCTTTTTTCATATGATCCATTGAAATTAGATAGTCTGATGGAATAGTTTCCCCCATTTTTTCCTCGTGGTCAAGAAATGTAGATGCAATTAACGATTTATCGGGTAATTCATAAATAAATGCTAACCAGACAAATACTCGATCATCCCAAAGTCCTACTTGAAAATGGGGATGTTTTTTGTAGCCTCGTTTATTATTAGAAACGGCAAGCCAAGTATCGTTTGGAGGATTTACCGTTCGTCGGGCATGTTTAGCGATATGCAAATGCATCTCTATTCCTAACTTTTCTGATAAATGTTCCACTAACAATGGGCCGATTTGTTTAAATTTTGGTTGAATTCGTTGTTGAATGGCTGACATTCTTTCTGCTAGTCCATTGATTTGAAATGTGTTAAAATCGTTTTGGTGAAATCCTTGAAAATTCATGAATAATAATGTCACTCCTTATGATGTACATTCATATGAATGTCCTTCTGGGAAATAGTATACCATATACATGTACGAAAATCGTTCACAATGCCATGTTTTTTATACTATTTAATATGGGGAAAAGTTATTGTCACACATAGATAAAAAAGCCCTTATCATTTGCTGAATTTCAAGGACATCTCTATAATGGGAGTATGTGTACATTAACTGTACATTCCGTTTGAAACGGAGCAAGCCAATATTTACTGGGGGTAAAAGAAGTGCTACCAAACGTAAAAAATGATCAAGATTTTTGGAGGAATTTTTACGGTCCGAATATCGGATATGTAGAAGAGCAGTACGAGATTTACAAACAAGATCCAAATGCTGTAGATGCTACTCTAAAAGACTTATTTGACAAATATGGAGCCCCTAAATGGATGGGTCCCAGAACAGAAGATAGTCAAGCAGTAGGCGAAATGACAATTGATCATGTGAGAAAATTGACATCAGCAATGAAATATGTTGATGCTATTCGTCGTTTCGGTCATTTAGAGGCTGATGTTTATGCTATTGGGGGACCAAAAGGAAAGTCGAGCCTTTTAAATGCAGATACATACAATGTGACAGACGAGGATTTACGAAATATGCCTGCTACTTGGTTGTGGGATAAGGCGCCATCCGATGTTGAAAATGGATTGGATGTCGTAAATTTTTTACGTAGAAGGTATACAGGGAAAATTTCATTTGAATATGATCATGTCAACAATGACGAAGAAAGAAATTGGCTGTTAGATCAGATTGAAATGGGTAAATTTGAAATATCATTATCTGATGAGGAGAAAAAACAACTTCTTGATCGGGTGTTACATGTCGAAGGGTTTGAACAATTTTTACAAAAGAAATTTGTTGGACAAAAGCGATTTTCTGTCGAAGGATTGGAATCAATGATTGCAGTATTAGACAGAATTGTCAAATTGTCGAATAAAGATCATATTGAAAATATTGTGATGGGCATGGCTCATCGTGGTCGTTTGAGTGTGTTGGCCCATGTGTTGGGAAAACCAATTGATAAAATTTTATCAGAATTTAATTTGTCTGGTGATAAAGAGTTAATGCCGTCTGAGGGATCAGCGGCAATTAATTATGGGTGGACAGGTGATGTGAAATATCATTTTGGAGCGACTAAAAGGGTAAGTAACGGTGGGGAATTTGCGACAAACATTACACTTGCACATAACCCTTCTCACCTAGAGTTTGTCAATCCTGTAGTTGCCGGGAAAACAAGAGCCGCCCAGGATGATCGTTCAGGAAAAGGTTATCCAAAAACTGACTTTAATAAAGCGTTAAGTGTTATTATTCATGGTGATGCTGCTTTTATTGGTGAAGGAATTGTACCCGAAACGTTGAATTTAAGTGGACTAAAAGGTTATCGTGTTGGTGGGACCTTGCATATTATTGCCAATAACCTAATCGGATACACGACAGATCAAGATGAATCACGGTCGACAAGATATGCAAGTGACTTAGCAAAAGGATATGAAATACCGATTATTCGTGTCAATGCTGATGATCCGATTGCATGTGTTCATGCTATTCAGTTAGCATATGACTATTCACATACATTTAAAAAAGATTGCTTACTCGATTTAGTCGGTTATCGTCGATATGGACATAATGAAATGGATGAACCGCGAGCAACACAGCCAACGATGTATCAAGAAATTGATCAACATCCAACAGTAACAGAGATTTTTGGTAAACAACTGATTAGTGAAAATGTACTTGATGAACAAACGATATTAACAATGAAAGAAAATGTGGAATCTGAATTAGAAAAAATTTACGAAAGTATGACTGAAAGTGAAGTTGTTGATGTAGAAGAAGTAAACATGCCGGAAGAATTGGCAGAAAATATTCTAGATTATGAAACTGCGGTACCTTTAGATGAGCTACAGAAGTTGAATGAAAATTTACTGAAACGACCTGAAGGATTTAAAGGTTTCAAACGGTTAAATCGTGTATTTAATCGTCGTGAAAAGTTATTTGAAGAAGGTCAAAAAGCCGATTGGGGAGAAGCTGAAGCATTAGCATATGCATCAATTCTTAAGGACGGTATCCCTATTCGATTAACTGGTCAAGATACTGAGCGGGGAACTTTTGCTCATCGTCATATTGTGTTATACGATTCCGAAACAGGTGAAACATATTGCCCAATGCATGGATTAGAGGATGCTAAAGCATCATTTGATATTCATAATAGTCCGTTATCTGAGGCGGCTGTTTTAGGGTTTGAATATGGATACAGTGTGTATGCACCTGAAACGTTAGTTATTTGGGAAGCCCAATTCGGTGATTTTGCCAACGCGGGTCAAGTGATTTTTGACCAGTTTATTTCAGCAGCACGAGCAAAATGGGGCGATAAATCGAATATGGTATTGTTATTGCCACATGGTTATGAAGGACAGGGGCCTGAGCATTCTAGTGCCCGGTTAGAACGATTTTTGCAAATGGCTGGAGAAAATAATTGGATTGTTGCTCATGTTACTTCATCAGCGCAATTATTCCATATTTTACGAAGACAAGCAGCGATGAGAGATAAGGAAGAGGCAAGACCACTCGTCATGATGACACCGAAAAGTAGTCTCATTCGTAGTCAAATGATTGCATCTTCACCAGAGGAATTTGCTACAGGTAAATTCCAACCGTTAATGAACCAACCAAACTTAAAGGTAAGCAAGAAAAATGCAACTAGATTGTTAATTGGATCCGGGAAAGTAATGGTTGATATTGAGGAAGCTATTTCGAAATCGGATCAAAAATTTGGTTGGTTACGTGCGTTACGGGTTGAACAATTATATCCATTTCCTTTAGAGGAATTGAAGAAAGAAATTGCCCAACTGCCGAATTTGGAAGAGATTGTCTGGGTCCAAGAGGAACCGAAAAACATGGGAAGTTGGCGATTTGTACTAGATTATTTAAAAGATGTCGTTAAGGAAGGCCAAGAATTACGTTATGTTGGTCAGCCTGTTAGAGCAGCCACTTCTGTTGGAGAACCTAACGTGCATAAAATGATTCAACAAACTTTAATATCAGAAGCACTTAGTCCAGAAAAAGGAGGAAAATAATCGTGAAGGAAATTAAAATTCCAGAACTAGCGGAATCGATTGAAGAAGGTACGATATCCGAATGGCTCGTTAAAGTAGGTGACAAAGTTTCCAAAGGAGACGCAGTTGTAGAATTAGAAACAGACAAGGTAAATGTAGAAGTTCATTCTGAATTTGATGGAGTGATTGTTGAAATAATTCAGGATGTAGATAGCGATGTTGTCGTAGGTGATGTCATTGCAAAATTAGATGAGAATGCTGAAGCAGGTGCGGTAAGTGGGTCTTCAACACCTACTGTTGAAGCGGATGAGGCACCAAAAGCCGAGTCCAAGGCAGAAGAAGTGAAGCAGACTGCACCCGATAAGGAACATGTTGAGAACGTGCAAACTGACAGTACTGATGTCATTGCTTCACCAGCGGCTCGAAAACTAGCACGTGAAAAAGGAATTGATTTAAGTAAGGTGAAAGCACAGGACCCGTATGGTCGTGTCCGTCCTGAGGATGTGGAAGCTGCTGCTAATGCTGCTAAGGCCCCTTCTCAAGCGAAACAGCATGCAGGTGTAGCACCTTCAGTGGCTTCTGAAAGAAAGCCTATGAAACGTGAAAAAATGAGTCGCCGTCGCATGACCATTGCAAAACGTTTGGTAGAAGCCCAACATAATGCCGCAATGTTAACAACATTTAATGAAGTTGACATGTCCGCAATTATGAATTTAAGAAAAGAACGTCAAGAGAGTTTTGTTGCGAAAAATGACATTAAATTAGGGTTCATGTCATTTTTTACAAAAGCAAGTGTGGCGGCACTGAGAGAATTTCCATTGCTGAATGCTGAAATTGACGGAAACGACTTATTAATTAAAGAATTTTATGATATCGGAATTGCTGTATCAACTGAGGGAGGATTAGTCGTACCTGTTGTGCGTGATGCTGATAAATTAGATTTCGCTGGAATTGAACGTAAAATTGTGGAACTAGGTACAAAAGCCCGCGATAATAAATTAGGCTTGGATGAATTACAAGGTGGTTCATTTACGATTACTAATGGTGGAATTTTCGGATCAATGTTATCGACACCAATTTTAAATGCTCCTCAGGTTGGTATTTTAGGTATGCATAACATCGTTAAACGTGCAGTTGTCATGCCGGATGACACGATTGAAGTACGCCCGATGATGTATTTGGCTTTGTCATACGACCACCGAATTGTCGATGGGAAAGATGCAGTACAATTTTTAGTTCGAATTAAAGAAATGCTTGAAGATCCTTATGATTTAATGCTTCAAGGATAATTGTGATGACAAAAATTTTATAATGTTTGATGGAAACTCCCGGGTATTTATACTGCGGGGGTTTTTATTCTATAATAGGGATTGTCGGTGCGGGAACCAAAACATCGAATTTCCTTATATGTCCCATCAAGACTGTCGTTGAAGT
>DKGO01000085.1 GCA_002453315.1 Caryophanales bacterium UBA6768
ATTTAGTAGCCGTGAGCGACCTTCTCACGGCAAGAGATTTGCTGAAAATTGGATTTAGTAGCCATGAGCGAATTTCCTATGGCAAGACATGGCAGGAGTTTAGCTAAATTAGATTTAGTAGCCATGGGTGGCCCAATTACCAGTTGCTATAGATGTTTATCAGTCGGAGAAATCGGGGAAAGCTGAAACTGAAGCCAATAGACCAATTTCATTGAAAGGAATAATTGAATAAAAAAACATAAGCCAATAGGACAATCCCTATTGGCTCTAATTGATTTTTCCGCTAATATCTTCTAATCTTCATTGACAGGTGTCGTGACCATTTTAGATACAGTGGAATCTAAAGAACGTTTCATTCGATCTTTAAAACTACTGGAAATTTCACCACTATCAAGAAAATCTTCCACTGGTAAAATTCGATAGGTAAATGTAGATTGTCCATTCTCTTTATTGCGATAAACCCATGTAGGGACATACTCGACATTTTGTAAGAAGGTTTCTTTCGTTTGATCGTTTTGACGAATATCTAATTGGACGATAATGCCGTCCTCTGTCGGTTCGAATCCACTCCCTAATGTTTCTTGACGTTGGTTTGAAACGAAATTCCCCATTGAATAAATGACAAACGATTCGTTTCCATCAACTTCAAGGAATTCGGATTTTTGAATGACATGTGGGTGGCTACCTAATATAATATCGACACCTTCTCGGGTCATCATTTCAGCATAAGCGACCTGTGTTTCATTTGGTTCTGGAGCATATTCAGTCCCCCAATGCATAAAACTGATAATTAAATCTGCTCCTAATTCTTTAGCCTCTCTTATATCCTCTATGATGATCTCTTCTTCCATTACATTCATCATGGCATGTAGTTCCTCATCAGGAAATTGTGAGCCAAGTCCATTCGTACTTTCTGTATAGGCAATAACAGCAACATTAATTCCCTTAACATCAATCATTTCGACACGAGAGTCTGGTTTTTCATCATATGTTCCGATTGAAATTAATCCTTTCTCACGAATTTTTCTAACGGTTCGTTTTAACCCTTTACTTCCAGTGTCTAAACTATGATTATTTACTGTTGTTAAAACATCAATACCTGCATCCTTAAGAGCATCGATTGTTTCGTCTGGACTATTAAACATCGGATATCCACTAAAACCAAGGTCGGCACCACCTGCTGTCGTTTCGTAATTAGCAATTGCTAAATCCGCTCCCGTAAAATATGGTTTTACATCTGCAAAAACTGATGTAAAGTCATAAGTACCAGTTTGCGCATTATATCCCCCTTGAATTTGTCCCATATGAAACATGATGTCCCCAGCAGCCGCAATTCGAATATCAGTAAACGTTTCTGGTTCTGGTTCCGGCTCTGGTTTAGGATCCTCATTATTTTCATTTTCTCCAGAAGAGTTGTTTGTTAATTCTGACGGATCATCATTTGCGACAGTTTGATCACTATTATCTTGATTCATCCATTCATCCTTAAACAAATATCCCACACTAATGATAATCGCAATAATAAACATTGATAATAGTATATAAACAATTCGTTTTGTTGTTTTGTGATTATTTGGTGACAACATCAATGAGGCCCTCGCTTTCTAAAAATTCTTCATAAGTTACTTTACTATTGAATACGTCAGTTGCCATTTCAACACCTAAATAGCGAATGTGCCATGGTTCATAAATATATCCTGTAATATGTTCAGCATCTTTAGGATAACGAATAATAAATCCATATTCATAGGCATGATCCTGAAGCCATTTCCCTTCTTTTGTTTCTGCAAAACCCTCTGTTAATTGATAGTCGACACTTTTACTAGTGACGTCCATGACTAAACCTGTTTGATGTTCGCTTTGTCCAGGTTTGGCACTATAACGATTAGCTGCTTCCTTTCCATGTTTATCTACATAACTTTGAAATAAGTATTCCTGTGTTGCATAGGAACGGTAACCAGAACGTGCATATAAATATATGTCAGACTTCTTGGCTTCATCAAACATCATTTTTAATGCGTCGGCTGCTTCTTTTCTTAATTGATTGACCTCGGGATTTTCTAATACAGTCGGCACCTCAACAGTGACCAAGTCTTCTGGAGTATCGTTAGCCGTTAAATGATATTGTTTATTCACAAGTGCAATAATTGATGGGTCCTCCATTGTTTCATCAATACGTAATTCGTCTTTGTTCCCATTGATATTATCATTATAGTGTGAATTTTCATTTGAATCGATACTTTCTTCTTTTTCCAATTCTTCACTATTTCCGTGAGTATTTGAACCTTCGAATTGGTCATCATTGTTTTCCTTTGCACTAGGCTCATCACTATTTTGGCAAGCCACTAGCCCTATCAGAAAAATGACAAACACCATGGGCAATATTAGTTTATTAATTTTCACGTAAGCACCTTCTCTAAATATTTCTGTTTAAAAATTGGCTAGCCCAACAGGCCATAACAAAACTTAAAAAGTAAAGCCTAGCAATTTGTTTTTATTATCAGTAAACTGTATCTGGCAGTTTTCTAATAAAATGGTATGACAATAAAATTCATCTTGATTTAGATGATAAATGTGACCGAAATCCCTACTAGTAAGGCCAGAGTATTGTAATGTTTTTATTTGTTGTTCGTTAACTGTCGGGTTATTATCAGCCTGTATCCATTCAATTAAAAATGGTAGCATTTCATTTGTTGCATCATAAGTAGGAAACAACATCCGCCACATTAACGACTCTCCATCGGGCGTTGTTCTTCTACCGTCAACTGGGCCAATAAACGGTATGTCGTTATTTTTAAAATGATTCACATATTTATTTATGTTACTTGTTCGTAATGCAAATTGGAATGGACCAGATAAATTATTTGCTAACATATATCGTAGATGTACTATTAATGGATTGTCTGATTTTGTAGCCACGACATGATCATAAATTCCCAACCATTCGATGTAACAATCGTTGGATAAGTGCGCCAAATAGTTATATGTTCCCCAGTGGGTATGCTTACCACCTTGTACATAATCGATAGAATAATTAATTTTACATTGTTCACTGGCATCCTCAATATTTGCACTAGTGATAACGATATGATCTAAGGCTAACATTGTCTCATCCATCCCTTTCAAGTAATGCACTTCTATTGTAGCAAAAAATCTAAGTAAAAAGTAAACTATCACTAATAAATTTCTTCATATAATGTTAAAATTAAACAATAACCTTTGTGAAAGGGGTCATGTAATGATTCATTTGCAAGTCGACAATGTGTCGACAATTGTTAATCGTAAAAAATTGTTATCAGATATTACCTTTTCCGTTCACGGAGGGGAAGTTGTCGCCCTAGTCGGACATAATGGAGCAGGGAAATCTACCTTAATGAAAACAATTTTAGGTATGTTAAAAAAAGAAGATGAAGGTCAAATTATTATTCAGGATGAGTATGACCAAGATACTGATTATTTGGCTTTTAAAAAACACCTTACTTTTATTCCAGAAGAACCAATGTTATTAAATGAAATGACTGTGATGCAGCACTTTCAATTGTATGGTATGAGTTATCAAATCGATGAAACACAGTTCCAAGAAAAAATCGCACGTCTATCTGAAGGATTTGAACTTCAAAACAAACTGTCAGTTTATCCGGAAGAATTATCCAAGGGGATGCGACAAAAAGTGCAAATTATATGCGCCTTATTGCCTGAAGCCCCTGTACTTTTAATCGATGAGCCGTTTATGGGGTTAGATATTTATGCCGTTGACTATGTCATCGAATTGATGAAAGAAAAAATAGCCAATGGGACAAGTATTTTATTAACGACACACCAATTAGACCAGGTGAAGGATTTGGCTGATCAGTATATTTTATTACAACACGGCCGTATCGAAGAGAAGGGATTAATTGAAGACTTTGATACGATTTCACGAGGAAGTGAAAATGTTTAAACTATTTATCTTTTTAAGAAAAACTCGTTTTCGCAAGAAACTTCATTTAAATAAAATGGCATTTTCGTTGATGTTCGATTGGGTATCATTATTTTACACATTGGCTCTTTTTGGTTATATAGCATTTGCTATTTTAAAGGAAGGAGACATTTCAGCGTGGCGTTTACAATTTGATTCTGTCATGGGTGGCATCGTTATTGAAAGAATTTGGTCAGTCATAACAATCATTCCGCTTGCAATGTTATTTCGCTCATTTCAATATCCGGGTGTCATGTTTACTTCGGCGGAACGAATGGTGACGATTTTACCAAATAAATTAAGTTATATTTGGTTCCTGACGGCAGTAAGTAAATGGTTAAAATCAGCGATTATTTACATATTGCTCGGAACGATATTGTTTTTATTTTCACCATCAGCCTTATCAATTATCATTTTATATATTTTTGTTTTGATGTTATTAAACATTGTCATGACACCGATTGAATGGAAGTTTTTCCAGCTTCATATTATGAAGAAAATCCTTCTATTTGGATTGGTTATTGCCATTAACATCCTTTCAATTTTAATTAATTCGGCCTTATTTGGATTCGTTTTTCTCATTGTTTTAATTACGATTTCCTTGTTAACATATACTAAACGATTCAAACATATTGATTGGAAGCGAGTGACTTCCGCATGTGATTACAAATTATGGAACATGAAAATTATTTCACGGGCATCTAAAACATCCTTTAAAAAGGATCGACAATATAGTATTTGGCAACGATTATCATTTTGGAAAAAGCCTTTCCCATACAATCAAAACAACTTGTATCATCGTTTATGGTTTATTTATTTCGAAAAAAACATCATTGTTATTTTGCAATTTTTCGGTGCAATGTTGCTATTGTTATTTGTTTTTGTATTTGTAAATGAGTTAATTTATTTCATTGGAATTGCTTTTGTTATTCATGCATTTACTAGCGTTATTGCAACTTTTTATCGTGACAGACTAACAGATGATATCGTTCAAATCCTTCCATGGGATGTGAAAAAATATCAACAATCATTGTATCTTTGGGCATCAATATCGGGAACATTATTTTTATTACCGTTTATGTTATATGTGTTTTTACACCCTGAGTATAACTTAATTATCCAATTTATATTCATCATCACTGCGTTTCAAACGCTGTTCCATGTAAAAGTAAATAAACATATTAAAGCATGGGAAACAAAAATTAGATTAAATCCATGGTCAGAACTAATGGGATATGGTCTACTTATTTGTATCATAATAGGATCGAAAAGCACTATCTTTTTATATGCCGGATTAGTTTTATGTTTTATTATTATTTTTGCAAAAGTGAGTAAGACATTAAAAAAAAGTAGTGATTATGAACGTTATTAAATGGGTATACGTATAATATATGACACTTTAGAGGCTAGCAGAAAGAAGGGGATTCATTTGATTGGTTGCCTTTTATTACATGGTTATACTGGTGGTCCATTTGAAGTTGACCCTTTAAAGGAATTTCTAGAAGAAGAGACCAATTGGAAAATTGTTGTTCCTGTTTTGGAAGGACATGGTGAACAACTTCATTTGGATGGTGCCACCTATGAAACGTGGCTAAAAGATGCCGAAGATGCTTTGGAACAATTAAGAGGACAATGTGCTGAAGTGTATGTTATTGGATTTTCCATGGGTGGCATGATTGCCGCTTATTTAGCAGCGACACAAAAGGTCGATAAGTTAGTAGTGCTTGCGGCTGCTAGACGATTTATTTCTGTGAAATATTTAAGTCATTATTTTGGTGAAGTGATTACTGATAAAATTACAGGTCATTTGGATGAAAATGAATGGTATGCCAATTATAAGGAAAAAATGGGGGAAATTCCGTTCAAAGCAAATTTGGAATTTATCCGTCTCGTACAATTTACAAAGAAGTTTTTAAAGGATATCGTAGCCCCGACATTCATCGTACAAGGGATGAAAGATGAAATGGTTCCCTATAAAACTGCTTACACACTGGAGGAAGAAATTGGCTCTGAGTACAAACAGGTAGTTCTCTTTGAAAAATCGGATCATTTAATTTGTTTGGGTGATGATGGGCCAGTCGTCAATCATTTAATTTTGGAATTTTTAAAAACGGAAATAAAAGAAAATGAAAGGGAAAAAGAAAAACGGGTTCATTAAAATGAGACCCGTTTAGCCATCTTAATTTGTTATTGTTTGGATATGGTTAGGCGTTTTTTTCGGGTAGTCGATACGACGAATAAAAACAATCCAAAAATAACGATTGATCCCCCGAGAAATTGTGACCAGGAGAGATGTTCCCCTAAAATGAAATATGCAAGCAGGGATGCTCCGATTGGTTCAAAAACAATCGACATCGAAATCGTTGATGTACTGACCCATTTGAGTGCCCAATTGAATAAGGAATGGCCAAAAAATGTTGGAATGATGGCAAGGCCAAAAAACCAAATCCATGAATTAGTAGAAAAATGTATAAAGTTATTTCCTAGGACAGCATTATAAAGGAGCAACATTAAAGCACTACTACTATAAACGATAAAAGTATAGGTCATTAATGAGAGTGACCGGCGTAATTTTTGCCCTAATAAAAAATAAACAGTGACAGTAATTGCACCTAGAATTGCAAGAATATCACCAAGCAAGGCAAGTCCACTTATTTGGAAATCACCCCAACCGATAATAAAGCTACCTAATAATGTAATGAATAGGCTGATGACAGCGGCAACTGAGAATCTCTCTCCAAAAAATATATAGGTGCCAATAAATGCAAACAACGGTTGCAATGCAACGAGAACAACAGAACTTGCAACAGATGTATAATTTAAAGATTCAAACCAAAGAATAAAATGTAAACTTAAAAAAATACCGGAAATAATAGCGTAAATCCAATCTTTTTTCGTAATGGAATGAAATTCGCCCCGATATTTAATTAAGATAATCGGTAACATTAATACTACTGCCAAAAAAATACGATAAAATGCAATCATACTTGCGGGTGCATCAGTAATTAATTTCACCATGATAGCAGAGGTCGAAATCGAAAAAACGGCAACGACTATTCCGATATAAGGATTAATTGGTGGAAAACGCAATCTGAATTTCTCCTTCAGTCAAGATGTTTATAACGTGTTAAGTATAACCGATTATGCTATCTTTTGCATGTAAAAGAGTTGTTGTTATTTCAAGGAATGTTGGATGAAATAGCTAACAGGGGATAACTATACTATTGGCATTTTATTAAAGTATTATGGTATACTTAAAAGGTTGTGAATAAACATGAAAATATTAAGGCAATAACTTCATGTGGAAGGAAGCCTTATGTACTTTAAGAAATAGTGAATTCAATTTCGGATGAAGACATCATCACATGGTAAGCGTACCATGTTAGTAAAATTACCACTTTAAATGATGAAAATACCAATAATAGATAAAAGTATTGGAAGGTTGAAATTGACGACAAGAAAATAATCGTTCAAAAAGACGAATGGATTTGAGACAAATTCTTTTAATTGATATGTGGCTGCCATATCAAATTGAATTGATGAAAGTTGTTACTTATTTGTTTTTTTGAACAATCTCTTAAAGTTATAAGAAGAGGTTTCCTATGTAAACTTTTTACAAGATAGGAAAGGGAGAAAACAATGACAACTTTTAAAGAATTAAATCTTTCCGAGCCGATATTAAAGGCTCTGGAAACGATGGGATTTGAAGAAGCAACACCGATTCAAGCACAAACAATCCCACAAGGGATGGAAGGTAAAGATGTAATCGGTCAAGCACAAACTGGAACAGGGAAAACAGCGGCTTTTGGTATTCCAATGATTGAACAATTTGAAGCAAATGGAAAAGGTGTACAAGGATTAGTCGTGGCACCGACACGTGAATTAGCAATTCAAGTAGCAGCGGAAATCAATCGGTTAGGAAAATTTAAACGAATAAGAGCATTAGCGGTATATGGTGGCCAACAAATGGACAGGCAAATCCGTGCGTTAAAAGATAAACCACAAATTGTCGTGGCAACACCGGGAAGACTTTTAGACCATATGCGTAGAAGAACCGTGAGAATGGACCATGTAAAAGTAGCTGTACTAGACGAAGCCGATGAAATGTTAAATATGGGATTTATCGACGATATCAAGGATATTTTAAAATCGATCCCTGAAGAACGCCAAACATTATTGTTTTCTGCGACAATGCCGAAAGAAATTAGAGAAATTGCCACCACTTTAATGAAAAATCCAACTGAAATTAAAGTGAAAGCGAAGGAAATGACGGTAGAAAATATTGATCAATTTTTTATGGAAGTGCCTGAACGTTTTAAATTTGATACGTTGACAAATCATTTTGATATCCATTCACCAACATTGGCGATTGTATTTACACGTACGAAAAGACGTGTCGATGAAATTACGGATGGCTTACAAGTACGCGGATTTCGTGCTGAAGGAATCCATGGTGATTTGACTCAGGGGAAGAGAATGTCAGTATTAAATAAATTCAAACATGGTCGAATTGAAGTGTTAGTGGCAACCGACGTAGCTGCGAGAGGGTTAGATATATCCGGGGTGACTCATGTTTATAATTTTGACATTCCCCAGGACCCAGAAGGTTATGTTCACCGGATTGGGCGAACAGGCCGAGCAGGAAGAACAGGAGAAGCTATTTCATTTGTGACTCCGCGGGAAATGCCGCATTTGCGACTCATTGAACAAGTGACAAAGAGTAAAATGAAACGAATTGTTCCACCGACAAATAAAGAGGCTGAACGTGGACAACAACAAGCAGCAGTTGAAAAAATTGTGCGCGTCATTGAACATGAGGAATTAGGATCGTACAAAGATACTGCAAAGGATATGTTGGAAGAACATGATTCCATTTCCATCGTTTCAGCGGCGTTAAAATTATTAATGAAGGAACGTAAAAATGTTCCAGTACAAATTTCCTCTGTACAGCCAATTAGTGTAAAATCTGGAGGACGTGGACGTGAAAGCAATCGTCGACATGGTGGGGGAAAACGTTTTTATGGGAAACGCCCACAAGGTGGCTCAGGTGGAAGAAGACGGAAAGGGAATTTTCAGAAGCGTCGTTAACAATGCAGTTTGAACAAATATTAGCATAATGCCCTTTAGTGTGGTGCTAGCAGTGATGAATAGGTATTTAAAAAATGGCATAGTCTAAATGCTTTAGGCTATGCCTTTTGTGTTGCTTTCTAACTCCGTTGATTTCCACTTCAGATGGACGCTTTCCGCGGGCATGGAGGGCATTGTTAGACAAATATTAAAAGCGTTTGAATATATTTTAAATAAAAATTTTTACGGGGATATAAGTACCGAAAATATTTCATACCGCCTATAGCCTGTTATTCCGCTATTTTATTTTCATCACCGCTAGTAATCCCCTTTATCTAATTATTTTTGGAATAATGGGTTTTTATCTTACTTTCAATTTATAGAATTGTATGATTCAATGGTAGTGGAAATAAATTTTTAATAGTTTATAAATATTGATGGGGAAGTAGGCATAATATGAGAGAACAACCAACACATTTTATCGCAAAAGATGCTGTCAAAGTGTGGCGAATTTCATCTGGTATAACAATCTTTTTAATTTGGGGACTTATTGTTGGTTCATATATCACATTGGCATCCATTTTTTATAAGATTCAATATGTATATGTTGGAGTGGCCGTACTATTTCTGGCATTATTTTTTTATTTTTTCGTCTATTTAATCCCTAAATTACGATACCGTAGATGGCGATATGAAATTTTTGAACAGGAAATATATATCCAACGGGGTATTTTAATTATGCGAAGAACCATTATCCCGATGATTCGCGTTCAACATGTTGATACGAAACAAGGGCCAATTTTAAAAAGATATCATTTAGCAACAGTAACGATTTCAACGGCAGCAACGGTACATGAAATTCCGGCATTAACAGAAGGTGATGCTTCAGATTTACGTGATCGTATTTCTGTCCTAGCAAGGGTGGATGAAGATGACGTATAATGACCATATTAATGATAATCAGTTAGAAATAACACAACCACAACGGCTTAATCCGGCTTCGATTTATTTTAATTTAATTCGTATTATTAAAGAAACAATTTTAGGATTGAGTGCGGGGCTTATTTTAACGATTAAACAGTCAATGTTTTATTTCCTTATTTTTGTAGGTGTTTTTTTAGCATTTTTAATTATCTCCAGTATATTATCTTGGTTGAGATTCACTTACAGGGTAGAAAATGATGAATTAAGAATTGAACAAGGTGTTTTTATACGGAAAAAACGTTATGTGCCCCTAAATCGAATCCATAAAATTGACTTTACTGCCAATGTCGTTCATCGGATTTTTGGTTTAGTTAAAATTCAAATTGACACTGCGAGTACTGGTGGAGCTGAAGTTTCCCTAAGTGCTGTTACTAAGAAAAAGGGTGAACAGCTGAAAGGGGCATTAAAGAAACGTGCAGAAAATTTAGAGGATCTTACCATTGAAGAAAATGAAAAAATTGATGTCATAACAGAGAAAATTTCGTGGCAACGTCTGTTTATTACGGGGACAACCTCCGGTAGTGCAGGTCTAATTCTTGCCTTTATCCTACTTATTTTTTCGCAGGCAAGTGATATTATCCCAGAAAGTATTTATGAATCAACGTTTCAATGGCTCGACTCTTTAAGTGTGTTTTTTATTGTTTCTCTAGTGATTGCACTTCTTATATTGTTATGGCTATTCGGTATAGCCGGCACGATGATTCGCTATGGGAACTTTGAAATTTCCAAAATAGAAAATGGATTATTTATTAAACGTGGATTACTAGAAACAAAAGAATTAACGATTCCGTTTGATCGAATTCAAGCGATTGGTATTGAACAAAGTATTTTACGACAACCGATAAAGTTTGTTTCTATCGTGGCCGTTGTTGCTGGTGGTTCGGCTGATAAATTGGAAACGTATCCCGTTTTGTTCCCATTAATCCGTGAAAAGGAAGTAAATCAATTTTTGCAAAAGTTTTTACCAGCATATGGTCCGGTAAAAACGGAACTTCAACCATTAGCGAAAAAAGGGTTAAAATATTATTTATTTAATACGTCCATTTTGGCTATCATTGCGACGTTAGTTGTTCTATACTTTTTCCCAACATTTAGTTGGATCCCTTTAATTTTTGTACTAATAAGTGGTTGGTTTGGCTGGCTACGATATAAAGATGGTGGCTATACGATTGAAGGTAAACGACTGACACTAAGAAAACGGTTTTTAAACAAATCGACGATGATCATCTATCATAAAAGGATTCAGTCTTTTGAGCGATTTCAGCATAAGTTACAAAGAATGCAAAAATTAAGCTCGATACAAACACCATTACTTGGCGCTTTATTAGGAAAATATAAACATTTTCATGATGATGATGCTGACAAAATGGCGGAATGGTTTTCCTATCGTAAAGAAGAGATGAAGCAGGAATTAAATCTTCAAAGGGACAAGCCGTTTTTGCCCCGATAGTAATAATTAAAAAAGTTTCTGTTAAGGAAATGAACCTTTCGGTATGAATGGCTGTTCATTCATGTTATTATTTTAATTAAATGTACCGGTCATTAGGAGAGGATTAAAATGTTAGATCAATTGCGTTTAAAAATGTTAACAATTTCGTTGCCATTTCGATTAAATCACGTAAATTGTTTTGTTGCCGAAGGCGAAAATGGCTACATTATTATTGATACAGGGTTAAATAATGATGAATCAAAAAATATATGGAATGACGTCATTAAGGAAAAGCCAATTGAAAGAATTTTGATTACCCATTTACATCCCGACCATTATGGATATGCTGGCACTTTACAAAAGGCGACAAATGCCCCGTTATCCATTACGGAAATTGATGCTAAAACAGCAAAATATATATGGGAGGAACAACCTCTTCGCCAATTAAGGGAGGATTATGAGCGTTCAAATGTCCCGCAAAATGTGATTGAGGGAATCATTGACATAACGAAAAATTTTGTTTCAAAGGTTAGTCCATTACCTAAGATTGATCATTATTTTCAAGAGGGAGAAAAAGTCCATTTAAGTGGTTTTGAATATGAAGTCCTCTTTACACCGGGGCATTCGGATGGATTAATTTGTTTGTACAATAAAGATAAAAATGTCCTCATTTCAACCGACCATATCTTACCTAAAATCACTCCAAATATTTCCCATTGGTTTTATGGGAAGGGAAATCCCTTACACGACTATGAGGAGTCGTTACAAAAAGTAAAAAAACTGAATGCGGCATATGTCATTCCTTCCCATGGGGAGCCGTTTTATGATGCAAATAAACGGATTGATCAAATTTGGTCACATCATTTAGAACGATTTGATATAACGTTAACTGCATTAAAAAAGGTAAATTCTGTTTTTGATGTTTGTCATTATTTATTTCCTCAAGAGTTAAATGTGTATGAATATCAGTTTGCGATAGGTGAAACACTAGCCCATTTGGAGTATTTAAGGGGTAAAGGGGAATGTGAAAGAGAATTAGTTAATGGAAAATGGCACTATCGTAAAAAATAAAGACAATTTACAAGCACTTTTTGGTAGAGTTCAAGAACAAAATAACAGATTTCTAGTAGAATTTAGTATATGATAGAGGTATTCTCTTTAAAATTGTCAAATACTTATAAAAACGCTATGATATTTTTAGTAATATAAAAGTTAAATGTGATTGAGGTGTATTATTTGAGAAGGTCTAAACAAAAAAAACAACGTAAAGGTTTAAAAATTACTCTAATAATTATTGGAATTATAGCCTTGGGAATTGGTATTTATATTTTTTATTTTTATAATTTTGTGAAAAGTACTGTAAATGATCAAATGAATGTTCCAGTTGATACAATAGATACAGATATTTCAAAGAAAAAGTTAAAAGAGACTAACCCTATTAATGTTTTATTATTAGGAATCGATGCCCATGAAAATCAAAGAGGACGTTCAGATGCCATTATGATTATGCAATTACAACCGGAAGATGATGCCATGACAATTGTTAGTATTCCACGTGATGCAAGGACAGAAATCATAGGAAAAGGATTTGAAGATAAAATTAATCATGCCTATGCTTTTGGTGGTCCGAATATGTCAGTTGAAACGGTTGAAAACTTTCTTGATATTGACTTAGATTATTTTGTAACGATCAATATGGATGGACTAATTGAATTAGTCAATGAACTCGGTACAATTAGTGTGTATAATGATGTAGCTTGGCAAGACAGTAAATATGACTTTCCAATTGGTGAAATTACGATGGATGGGGACAAAACGATGGCATTTGTAAGAATGCGTAAAAAAGACAGTGAAGGGGATTTTGGCCGCACGAAACGTCATCGAAAAGTGATAGAAGGGATATTAAGAGAAGGTGCAAGTGTTGGGTCTGTACCAAAATTCAGTGGGATGGTTGATGTACTTGGTGTTAACATGGAAACCAATATGGATTTTGCCGACATGAAAAAATTGTTTAGCGGTTATAAAGATACGAGAAAGAATATTACAGAGCACATGATAGATGGGAAAGGACAAATGATTGATAGTATTTACTATCTCATTGTTCCAGATGATGAAATAAGGAAGGCACATGATTTGTTGACAACACATGGCTAAATAAAAAGGTTCTATGTCGCTTTTAAGAGTGCATAGGACTTTTTTCAACCTTCAAAGTAAGTCTATAAGGGATGTTTGGGGCGTATCAATGATTTCATTGGCGTAAGAAATTATTGTGGGAATCATTCACCTAGCACAACAATTAATCACGTGTCATCTCATTTCTTTTTTCACTTCCAGATAAATCTCTTCTACCTTTTCACCATCTTGATCATTTAAAATGAGGTAATTTTCATCAGTTTCAATATATAAATATGGTGGTTCTGAACCATTAATAAAAAGTAATCCTCTACCATAAGGCTCTTCTAATTTAAAATTACCAATTTTTTTGTTTGCAGCCGAGATACCGTTGGAACGAAATTCTATTGTTGGTAGTTCATCCCACAACTCAACAGAAGTAATCTCGGATAAATTCCATTCATTACTATATGGCCCTGTTACTTCCAATGTCGTTTCGGTAATAATGAAGTCATTACTACGGGTTCCCCATACTATAACCCCACCTATAAACACAACAATGACAACTGAAAACACACCAAAAAAGCCCATCATTTTCCTTCTTTTGTGTGGCACTTCATATCGTTGTATCCAAGTTAGTCCAACTAATAATACGGAAGTAAATAGGCCTAATCCGATAAAAAAAGGATAAGAAATTGAAAATAGACCAATGACAAACGTGATAAGCATGATCCAAAATGTTAGTGTAAACAACTTACCAAGGGCATTTAAATAACCACTCTTCTCTAGATACTCTTTTTCCTCTTTAGATCTGTTAGAATAGCCATTTAAAAGGGAGTAATCCTTCACCTTAGCGAATAAATACGTAATTCCCCCAAAGGTAACTAATGAAAATCCCATTGTCAAAATATAAATTAATTTCGCCGTCGTCACCGGAGACACCACCTAATTTGAATGGAATAGATTTAATAGATAATTCAGGCTAATATTCCCTCTCAAGTATGATAAAATTTTCATTTCCAATTTTATAAATTGCCGTTTATTTATGCTTCCACTGGCTATATTTCAGGTTCTCTTGATTGATCTATACTTTATTTATTGTAATAGGGTAATTTGAAGACATAAATAAAGCCTAGCAAATAAATAAAATGAAAGCTAATGAAAATGTGTGAAGTTGTATTTTTAATATTTCACTAGCTTTAAACCTCCATTTTTGTTTATTGAAAATTCAATTTTCAGGCTATTTATATAGTGTGAAATTGAATTTTAGCCATGTGCAATATTTTGAATTTGATGGCATACTTGGTAAAAATAAGAATGGAGAAACCAGATGAAAAAATGCATTCTATTGTTAATAATGTGTAGTTTTAGCCTTTTACCAACAGATCAATATCATTATATATATGGTGTCATTGACAGAATCATTGCAGACATAGGTGTGATTTTAATCGATGAGGATGGTATTGAAATGGAGCTATCTACTCCCAAGTTACCAAATGGAAGCAAGGAGGGAGATATTGTGAAACTGAGAATAATTAACAAAGAAATGATAGTGCTGGAATTATGTCGAGAAAAAACACAATTAGAAAAACTAAAAAGTGAGCAATTGTTAAATGTCCTCCGAAAGAAGTCCTCCTAGTCACCTTAGAAAATAAAAATATACTATTAATAACACAAAGAAACACATCCCCTTTATTTCCTTAAAAATAAAATTATTCGATCCTTAGATTGGTAAATCTTTTGTGATAATTAAAAATCTTTACCTAGATTTAACATTGCTAATTTACAATAAATTAAACTACTAATAAAGCATATTAGGGTAAATGAGAAAGAACTATCTATTAGTTTAGCAATATAAGCAATTTAGTGACCTCCATTTGCGGAAGTGATATATAAAGGAAGTTTTTTTGTAAAGGGGAAATGTTAATGAATAAAATAAAAGTTAGTCTACTGCTTAGCTTGATCATTTTATTCCTAGTTGGTTGTGTAAGTATACCTATTGGTGACGGAAATAAAATCAAGGTCGGTAAAGATGGCATTGAATTTTCGGATAAGGAAGGCAATGTACATACGATTGCATTTGATACTGAAAATGGCAAATTATATATTGACGGTTTTGGCTTAGAAGAAATTTTGGGACTAGGTGGGACGGTAGAAATTCCAGAAAGATTTCCCCCAGATATTCCAATTCCTGAGGATGCAAGGGTTTATAAAGCCAATGATACGAATGGGATTATAACGTTAGCATATGAAACTGATCAATCTGTCGATCGAATAGATAAAATGTACACAAAATATTATCAATCTAATGTATTTATAGAAAAACCCGTTGTTTCTGAAGAAGATGATGAAAATGGAAAAATGAAAACCTTTCTAGGTTTAAGAAAAGACGGCACATTAGATGTGAGATTTTTCCCCTCTCAAATAATGGAAGATGGTACAACGGTTGGCATTGTATTTCATGAAGGTAACAAAGAACCTTCAAAAGAGTTTCCTGGCGATATGTTTGATGTTGTCAATCCATTTGAATGGTTTACTGGCGACATGTTTAATGGGTCATTTGAAAACTTACCGGATGAAGATATTGATAACGATGGGTCAAGTGAACAGATGACTGGCGATATGTCTAGTAGTAGGGATGTAGATGAATTTATTCAACATTACTTACCTTCAGGTTTCCCGATTCCGGAAAATGCAAAAATTAATCAAGCTGAAGCATTGCTCGGAATTATTTTATTGGCTTTTGAAGCGGATACTTCCCCGGAAGCAGTTGAAAAGAGATATAAGTCTTATTTTAGTAGTGAAGATTTTATTGATCAACCTACTTTTATAGAAAAAAAGATTGAAAATGTTTTGTTACACATAATTGAAGGGAATCATCGTGAGGGAAAATTTAACTTACGTTATTCACCTTCTAATAACATAAATGGTGGCTCGGAGGTGATTGTCATTTTTGAGAAAAATTAAAGATAAAATTGTAAGACCTTTATAAAAGACTACTCCTTTGGAAAATATTCATTAAGGTACACATGCTAATAATACCTTAATGGATATTTTTAATGAATCATATAAATGTAAACGCTTTACCTAAAATGTTGAATCAATTTGTTTTTTAAAGTATAATGTTGATACTATGAATTACTTATGGAAATATCACTACTAGTTTTAATGATAGACTAGTAAAAGATACCCATGGGTAAAAAAATGAAGGGGGTCGAGGTAATAGTGAAAAGAAAGAATATTCTATTCATTTTATTACTGGTAAGTATTACGGTTTTATTTGTTGCTTGTGGTGGTGGAAACTCTGACAATGGTAATGATGGAAATAATGGTAATGATGGTAATGCATCAGAAAACAACAACTCCAATTCAGAGAATGCTGCAAACAATAATGATGGAGAATCGGAAATCACAAAATTAGTAGTTGGTTCTGATGCAACTTATGCTCCGATGGAGTATATCGATGACAGTGGTGAAATTGTTGGAATTGATATCGATATCATCAATGCGATTGCTGAAGAACTAGGAATTGAACTAGAAGTGAAAAATATTGGTTGGGAACCATTATTCCCAGCACTAAAAAATGGTGAAATTGATTTTGCTGTATCTTCTATTACAATTACAGAAGATCGTCAAAAAGAATTTGATTTTACAGAGCCTTACTATGAAGCAAAACAAGTCATTTTAGTACCTGAAGATTCTGATGTTTCTGGGTTAGCTGATCTGGAAGGTAAAAAAGTAACGGTTCAAATTAATACTACTGGTCACATTGCTATGCAGGATTTTATGGGAGAAACTAGCCCAAATATCATTCCTTCAGAAACAATGCCAATTGCGATTCAAGAAATGTTAAATGGAAATGCAGATGCAGCAGTAGGGGATAATTCAACAGTAAATGAATATATTAAAAACAATCCAGATCAAAAAATGAAAGTAATTGAAGACGACGATAATTTCGAAAAAGAATTTTACGGATTAATGGTCCAAAAAGGAAATATTGATGTTCTACAACTTTTAAATGACGGAATTAAAGCAGTAAAAGAAAATGGTAAATTAAAAGAAATTACGGGCCTTGACTTAGACTAATATAATAGCTGTTCGCTGGTAACGGCGAACAGTATTTTTTCAACTATTTGGTGTCAAGATTTTTTTGTGAGCCTTTTTGGAGGTGTTTACGATAGAGTTTTTGTCAGCCATTCGCTTTGACATGATTTGGAATTACAAGGAACTATTTATCCGTGGAGTATGGGTGACGTTAGCATTAACAGCGGTTGGTTATTCTTTTGGTGTGTTAATCGGATTAATATTTGGTTTAGGGAGATTATCCCATAGGAAGTGGATTTATTACCCAAGTAAATTGTTCGTTGACTTTTTCAGGGGAACACCTCTATTAGTGCAAATATTATTAATTCACCTAGCACTTATCCCGACTATATTTGGCCATTCCTTGGGTTTTTTTGTTTCCGGAGCTTTAGCATTAATGCTAAACTGTGGTGCCTATACAGCGGAAATATTCCGTGCAGGAATTCAGTCGCTTGACAAAGGACAAATGGAAGCTGCTAGGTCTTTAGGGATGCCACATGGAATTGCCATGCGTAACATCATATTACCACAGGCATTTCGCCGTATGATTCCGCCTTTAGGGAATGAATTGATTGCATTATTAAAGGATTCTTCGCTAGTAACAGTGATTGCTGCAACAGATATTCTGTTTGCTGCAAAAGTGGTTGCTGGGGCACATATGAGGTTTTGGGAACCATATATATTTGCGGCGATTTTATATTTAATTTTAACGTGGGTAGCAACGAAATTAATTGCTTATATTGAGAGGCGCTTTAGTAACTCGTATATACCAATGAGCCGACGTAAACAATTAAAAGAGGAATAGCTGGTGTAAATCCTGGAGGATAGGATTGGGCAGCTCCTGTATGAACCACTAATGAAATAGGTAGGTGGGATAGTTGATAAAAGTAGAAGGTTTAGTTAAATCCTTTGGTGATTTGGAAGTGTTAAAAGGTATTGATTACGAAGTGAAAGAAAAAGAAGTGATTTGCATTATTGGAGCGAGTGGTTCTGGTAAAAGTACTTTTTTACGCTGTATTAATTTATTAGAGGAAATTACAGATGGTGCTGTTTATATAAATGATGTGAAAGTAAATGATCCTAAAACGAATATTAATGACATAAGAAAAAGTGTTGGGATGGTATTTCAACAATTTAACTTATTTCCCCATATGAATGTAATGGATAATATTACGATTTCACCACGGAAAATTTTAAGAATGGCTCCGAATGATGCGGAAAAAGTTGCTCATGAATTGCTAAATAAAGTCGGTTTATCTGATAAGGCATATGCTTATCCAGAACAATTATCAGGTGGGCAAAAGCAAAGAGTGGCTATTGCTAGAGCACTGGCGATGAAACCTAAAATTATGCTGTTTGATGAGCCAACTTCCGCCTTAGATCCCGAAATGGTAAAAGAGGTATTGGATGTTATGAAAGAATTAGCTCATGAAGGAATGACGATGGTCGTTGTCACACATGAGATGGGCTTTGCACGTGAGGTTGGTGACCGGGTTCTCTTTATTGATGGTGGTTATTTAGTAGAGGAAGGGACACCTAAGCAAATTTTTAAAAACCCACAACATGAAAGAACCCAAGCATTTTTAAGTAAAGTATTATAAAAAAAATTTTGTTATATTTTTTATCGATTAAATTGTTTATTAGCCAATCCCGGATGGAACTTGGCTAATATTTTTTTATTGTCTCGGAAACTATAGAATTTGTTATTTGTGGATAACTTTTATGGTAAAATTTAATTATCTTACTTGATCTGTTTCTAACGTAAGACATCCTTCGCGATTGCTGGTTTTGCTTGCTTTGTGTGTTGAAATTCAAACGGTTACTTCTTCAGCATTAGTCTTTTTCCCCCAAGTAGAAAATATAAATTGAGAGGGTAAACAATATGACACATGTCCATCGGCTTCACAACCAAACAGTATTAAAAAGCTTTTTTCACTATTTAATTCCCTCACTTATTGGTATGAGTTTATTATCAGTAAATATTGTGATAGATGGTATTTTTGTTGGGCACGGTGTAGGTGAAGTGGCATTGGCCGGTGTTAATGTTGCATCACCAGTCTATTCCATCGTATTATCCATTGCATTATTAATTGGTGTCGGTGGTGGAACGATGTTTTCAATTGCTTTAGGTAGACAGGATATCGAACGGGCAAAAGTCATCTATACCACATCTTTTATCGTTGTGACTATTATTACGATTGCTGTCACCGTCATCAGTTTACTGTTTTTGGAGGAAATTAGTTATTTGTTCGGGGCAAATGGGGAAACTCTACCGTACGTCGTCCAATATATGAAAATTATTTTATTGTTTTCGGTTATTGTCGCATGGGAATCAATGTTAAGTATTTTCGTTCGCAATGATGGCAATCCATTTTTAGCCATGATAAGTCTTGTGTTAACATCAATATTGAATATTGTTTTAAATTATTGGATGATTTTTATTTTACAATGGGGTGTGAGAGGAGCAGCCTTGGCAACGGTTATTTCTATCTTTAATGGGTTACTTTTGTTAAGCAGTCATTTTTTTAAAAAGTCTTCCCATTTAAAACTGACAAAAAAGATTATTTCCCCGAGGGATGTCTTCCAAATTAGTAGTGTTGGAATTCCTAGTTTCCTTTCTGAAATTGGGTTTGGTATTTTCGTTATCGGATACAACGTGGTCATTGTCCGTTACGCGATGACAGATGGACTAGCAGCCTTCTCCGTGATTAACTATTTACACACTTTTATGTTTTTAGCCTTTATGGGAATTGGCACAGCGATTCAACCGATGATTAGTTACTATTTTGGCGCTAAAATGAATCATAAAATTGCTGAAGTAATAAAAATAGCGGAAAAAACGGCTATCATCATTGGGGGTGGTTTCTTTATAGGCGGATATTTTAGTGCTGGCTTTTTAGTTTCTTTGTTTGGTATTACCGATCCACAAATTACTGCATTAACTATCGTCGGTATCAGATTATTTTTCTTAAGTTATTTGTTTATGGGAATTAATTTTATTTATATTATTTATTTTCAGTCGATTGGTTCTGTGAGGCCATCAACATGGTTAACGGTTTTTCGGAGTTTTATCGTGTTCATGATGATGATTATCGTATTACCATTGCTATTTGGTATCCATGGTGTTTGGCTAACATTACCAGTTACAGAGGCCATCATAATGCTAATCATCATTGTATTTGCTCGTCATAAAGTGGTCGGAAAACAAGCAATTAACACAAAACTGTATACAGCGGAATAAAGGTAAGATCAAAAAGTTGTTTGAAATAAAGTATCTCCTTACCAATTTGGAAGGAGATACATATTAATTGACTATTTAGCCTTATGCCCAATTGGCCATTGATCCGATAAAGTTATTGGTAACTTGGCCCGAGTACGACCTTTGAAGAGTACTTTAACCATTGACTGCATTGACATAAGGGAAGTATCATAAGCAGTCATCAATACTGAAGCATCTTGTACTTCGAGTAAATCGTATGGATTACCGAATGAACAAATTACTATTTTATCATGATATTGTTGCACAATTTGTTGTGTATCCTGTAATAGGTGAGTGTTTTTTGTTAATGATTGTATCGGAATTATAATTTGTTCCGCCTTTTCACAAGCTTGTATGACGGAATCCTCAATTGACAATGGCAGTGTCGTAAAATTAAGTAATTTATCATGGAAAAAGTGAGCAAATTGTGCAATAGATGACCCTTGATTTGTTTTTTCATTTATTGGCGTTGACAAAATCACTGTTTCTAGATGTTTATTTAAAGGGATTTGATGGTGGTTATTCTTTACGATTGTTATGGATTGTTCACTGAGCTTTTTTGCGAATTCAATATGTCGTGTATGACCGATGGGCTGTTGGTCACTTGTTGAAATCTCACTTAATTGCCGTTGTTCTTTCAGTTTTAAAATCCGTTCAACAGATTCGTTAATTCTTTCTTCACTTAGTTCCCCCAATTTCACCGCTTGTAAAACAGCTTCTATCATATTTCGTTGGCTTTCCATTGGACCATTCAAATACACAATATCTGCCCCTGCTTTTAGTGCTTTAATAGCATCCCCATATTCACTGGGTTTTTTACCCATAAGATCTGTCATAATCATACCGTCATAGCCAATTTTGTCACGTAATACGTCTTGGATCATTTCTTTTGAGGTAGAGGCTCCCTTTGCATGGGAAATCATTAGTGCATCAGTACCTTTTTCTATTGCATACATAAAAGGTAATAGTGCATTTTCATCGATATCAATTGGGTGTATGGCGTTTTCATCAACAATCGTTGGGAAGTAATTCATCATTCCAATGACATTTTTATTTTGATACCCATGAATCATGTCTACCCCATGTTTTTTTACTTTTTCCACATTTTCACCAAAAGGAAATAAGTCATAGTGTTGGGTGATGCCATTTTTTCGGACATTTAAATTTGGTGAAAAAAGAAAGTTAATACCAATTGATTTTAATTGTTCAGCGACAATTTCTGCCATTTTTCTCGTGTATAACCGATTGTCCATGGCACCAAATGCAAGATAATTTGTAATAGGCGTCATTTCTTTGATAAAACG
>DKGO01000031.1:0-181 GCA_002453315.1 Caryophanales bacterium UBA6768
AAATAATTTGGATATAATAACGCGAATTGAAAAATTTGTACAACAATAATATGGAAAAAGGTGCAAGGATGGCAGTGGTTAAACACAATATGTCCAAAAGAACAAAGAGGTACAAAAAAATCCAAAAGAATATTTATTATAAGATAAAATGCTAATAATCCCATTAAAGGATGCGTCAGCA
>DKGO01000031.1:314-6368 GCA_002453315.1 Caryophanales bacterium UBA6768
TTAATACCACAAAAACAAATTATTCAGGCTACTCAAAAATAAATTCAGCCCCGTAGAGGCCGGTAATGGTGCCCGAATCAAATGCAGTGAATGATGGAATTCTGGGAGCACTATCTGTTTCTCTTGTGTTGCTAGAATTACCGACATTCACGTTTTTTACCCAGTAGGATTCAGCTCTTACCTTATCAACCTGATGCATAAAATAAGAGGTTCCGTCAGAATGATAATCTGGTATTATTACTATATCTCCACTGTACTTTATGGTTCCGCTTGCCTTGCTTCCGGATTTTTCACTTAACTTTCCCGTACCTAAACTAGTATATGCCATTTCTACTATTGGGTAAGTTTCAGGTCTTTGTTATTGTACTAAAAACAGTTCTTTTTCCAGGTGATACGTTATATTGGTTTTCCTAGTACATCCCACTTATTCTGATTTCCGTATTGTAAAGGCTGGTGAAAGGCTTAATAAATTAATTTTTTTATACTTTAAAACTCTCATTTCTCCCTCAATAAAAAATAAAACAAAACAACAAAACCCCGTTCTGAATATAAAAACGAAGTTTTGCCTATTCTTTCTATTTAATTTTCAATTTCTAATCCATCCAGTCTGTTAAAATAAATCTATTTTCGAAACCTTTCCACCCTTCAATTTGATGTTCCACATTTGCGTCCTTTGTAACACCTAGTATAGTAATACGTGGGAAGTCCCCATCATCTTCTTCAATGTTGGGAAGCAAATCTGTATCAAGTGCAAGTGACTCTACTAACACATCTTCCTCTTTCCCATCTTCGAATATAAATTTTACCATACTGTAAATAGTTAAATCAGGACCACCTAGGAATTCCTCTGGAATCAACTCTCTATTCGGATTAGATGGGGTTCCTTTTAATTCAGTAAATAATATCCTATTTTCATCCAATGTTATTTCTTCGACCCCGTCTGGTAACTTAATACGTTTAAATCCATTTGCATTTTTCCATACTTCATTCATTTCACTTCTAAGCCACGATAATGTTTCTTCATATACCTCTTTATCTTTTGTATAAGCTTCGTGTCTTTCTATGTCCTTTTCAGTTAAATTTTCTTTGATGTATTCGAACTTTTCGCCTGGCGTCATGTTTGATTGTTGTTCGGCAACAGAGAAATCTACGTTCTCTCCCTTTGTAGCCCCTATTTTGGCTTCTGCCTCAAGTCTTCTTATTTCACCCTCAGTTAATCCAATTTCTTTTAAAGCCTTTTCTAAATTCTTTTTAATTTTTCTTTTGTTGTTTGGGCTTATGTCTTCATTTTTTGATTTTTCCCTTAATTCTAAGGCATTGTTATATAATTTAACATACTCTTGTTTGGTCCAACCTATTTTGTCTATTAATTCTACAATTCTTTCTTCTCTTTCATCATTAGAAAGTAAAATTAGTTCCTGTGATATCTTATATAATTCATGTTGATATTCTTTCAACTCTTCTTCCGTTACATTTTCTTCATCATTTATTTCAACATTTTCGTCTGTTTTTTTTGTTCCATCAGTGATCGCTATCGTATCGCTATTTTGATTGAAAATGATAAGGACTGGGATGATGACTGCAATGAAGAGAATGACAAAAATTATCCATAATCTTTTTTTATTGCTTTGATTGTTTTTCTTTCCCAAATGAATTCCTCCAATTGATATAAAATAAAATAATATTATTTTCATCTACTCACACTGTATATTTAATAATGCAATTTTTCATAAAAGTGTAGTTCGAGCTGGTTAATTGTATAAAAATTATAATTTCAAACTATTCTAAAATACTAACCCCAAACAATTAAGTCTATTTTATCCAATCCAGTGATACAAAATGGTCTTCATAACCATACAAATCTTCTATTTCGTGTTCGAAGGTTGGAACCACGGTATCGGGTGTGAACATACCAATTCTTAAAATACCTTCGGGTTGTTTTTCCTTATTAAACTTACTGTCGTCACCTACCGTTTCGAACAACACTTCCTCTATTCGTCCGTCTCTGTAAATTAAATCAACCAAAAAATAGACTGTGAAGTTATGGCTGTTATCATGGTAATTTAGGACTAAAGAGTTACCCCAAGGGTCTCCTTTGTATTCTGTTCACCATAATACTTTCCTCATTCACAATGACCTCTGCAACGTCTCCTGGGAGTTTGAATGCTTTTTAGGCATTTCGTTTAATCCACAACACTTCCCAAGGATGCTGACAATTAATCGTCTGATTAAAGATTGTGAAGCAAATAATATAGAAATAATCATAACGAAAAACATTAGTCGATGCATCAAGTAAGGAGCTCCCGTCAGCATCCAAACCTATATTCACAACATGTTTGATAACAAATGGCTTTTGGAATTCAATTAACGCACCACTGTGATCCAACTCTCCTTCTAATACGCGAAAAGGCAATCGTACATAAATCGTTTCACCATTTTCCCTCTCCCGATGCATGATACCATCAAAAAAACCGCTATGATATTCCCAATTCCCCCCCATATCAAAGCCATGGCCTTTTAGCAATTTTTTGGCATAGCCAAACTCCATTCTTTTCCCTTCTAAATCTGTTTCCAAATATAACATGTAGCTCCTCCTAAATTTTTTATTATTATCGCAAGTAACTTTGTAATAATACAAATTCAGAAAAATATTTGTCACATTTGCAATGGACCATATTATACAGAGTCGTAACAATACATAAAATTAGAAAGTGATAGTAAAATATTTTCAAGTAGTAAAGAAATTATGGGTGGTGGTCAACCTACTTTTCCAACCTTGAATAACATTATGTCCACTATTATATAGCCAAAAGAGCACACACTTATCTTGATATTTATAACCAGTTTCACGTTATAAATAAAATTGATGCATGTACATTTTTTAATAAAACGACCGTGTACGGGAACATATTGACTACTGTTTTTGACGTAGCTGGGAAAATGCTAATACCTAAATTACATAAATCTATATGACCATTTTTGCACATTATAGTATCATTTATAATTTAGTTATGAAAAAATCACCCTTTAAAAATCTATTATGAATACTCTCTATCTGCTCTATTAGATTATATACCTGTTCATAAACTCCTATTTCCCGTAATAACCCGATATCTTTAATTTTACTGACATTTATTCGCCATGTTCTGTCGACCTTATTACAAATTTCCCCATTTTTATTTAGCCGCTTCAGTAAACTCATCGGAACATCGGGTGGATACACATCTAATTCCCCAAATATACCCAAATGATACATCATAGATAATTCATCCCCTATTTTGGAAGTTACAGATTCAGCATTTCCAAAAGTAGTATACTCAAATTGATATTCACAATGTGAAATATAATTTAAAATTTTCTTATCTATATGTCCATTACCTAATAGATCTAAAAAATGTTTAATTTTAGGAGCAACAAAATTTTGGTTAAAATGGAATGGAGCCAATTCCTGATAGGCACGATACATCATTCCTTCCCAATCAAATCGTTTAAAGTAATATGGACCAAAATCCATATATAGAATCTTATTTTGACACTTCTTTTCTACTTTTGTTTTTAGTTTTATTTTAAAAATATTATCCCCAAAAATTCTGTTATATAGCTCAACTAATTTCTTATCTTGTTTTCCCATTACAATAATAAATGCATTACAAAAGATAAATATTGGAAGTTGGACAAAACGTACCCATTCTCCATCTCCCAAAATTAACTTTTCTAAAACTAGACCCCTTAGCACTTCATTCTTTTTTAAATACTCTTCATAAACTTCACTAGTATAAAACTCTGTCCATCGGATAATAGGTTCTTCTTGATGCATAAACAGCATAAAAGCTTCCGCACAAAATTTAATCAATTCTTTTAATAATTCCAAATCGTTTTCCGTCAGATAATATAGCACTAACACTGCAATCTTTGATTCGTTATTGGGAATTTCATCCTCAAGTTCTTGAATAGCCCCAAGCAATATATCAATGGATTCTTTAGTATTCATCCACTCGTCGAGATATGTAGATTTATCTAATTTTATATTTTGTATCAGACTTGTCTTCTTGGAAAAACCTAACTGACTTTCCAATATGATTGTCAGCATCTCAGTCTCCTCAAGATATGTCTCAACCGGTCCAAAAAGCCACTTTTCCGCTTCCTTTTTAATGACGTTTACTTCTATCTCCTCATCATCATCAACATACTTTGAATCATATTGGCTACTTCTATGATGTTTAGATATAATTTGAGGTCTTCTCCCGGTTAAAAAATAAATCTTGTCACCAAATTTTTGGGTATATCGTAAGTTGAATTCATGTAGTATCTCTGGCACCCTATCAATTAGGATATCTAATTCTATATCCATTCCATACACTATTAAAAATTCTATCTCGTCAAGAATAATGTCCCTTAATTTACCTTTAATCCCCTTAAATTCTATCTCATAGAAATTTGAAAAATCCTTTGGAAAAACTTTATTAAACTTTTCCATTTCTATATAATGATTAACACTAAAAGCATTATCAGCAAATTTTGTGATTATTTCATCTCCATTAAAAACCATTCCTTTTTCAATACAACTAACAATAATACTAGGTAGGTTATGTAAATCAGTATATTGTGCAACTAAGTCCCCCCCACCCATTGTCTGACAATATTCTTTTATCTTCACCTCTAAAAAATCGAACAATTCGGGATGATTTAGTGGATTACAGCAGCGAAGCACATGATAGAACTTAGATAATTCATCGTATGAAATAATATCTAAGGCTAAATCGCTATGCCATCCTTCATTATATTCCATATAACTGAAAGGATAATCATGATAATGTATAATACATTCTTGAGTTATCATATTAGTTATCTTGTCACTACATTTCTCTGCTACGTATTCAAGTAGAATTTGAAGTTGATTAAAAAATGCACAACTTTGTAAAATTAATGGTATATATTGTTCACTATTCTTAATAATAAATTCGAATAAAAAGTCTTGTATAGCGGGCATGGTAAACTTTACTACAATTTCTTCAATGTCTTCATTAAAATATGACTTAATCATTGTTTTCTCTAATTCGGCTATACAATCACACCTAAATTCTTAACTTTAGTTTTATTTATACTACGATTAATATACTTTTGATAACAAGTTTCTATATCTGATAGAAGCATCGGGGTAGATGATAGAAACAAAAGAATCGCTACTATCCTTGCTTCTTCGGATAACTCTATAAATACATCCTCCCAAAATGCGGTAGGGTAATCAAGATAAGAACATAATTCATAAAAATAATCCTCGGGAGTAATTCCTATTTTCCGTTCCCTGTCTAAGAATGTGGCTAATACACGTGGATTATAATTCGTATGATATATAATTTTATCACTTCGCCTATACAGGTATTCAACATAAGGATACTCAAGCGTTGACGTGTAAATATGGTTAAAAAACATGCTAGCCTTTTCGTCGTATCCATACTCTTCTATTGTAAAAATCATAGAATATTGTTCTAGGGTCTCTTTCAATAATAGATTTTTTTGTAATCCTTGTTGTAAGACATATTCCCTAGTCGTGAGTATTAATCTATGTCTGCCATTTGAATCTATAATAAGATTTAAAAGTGTTTTTAGTTGATTTCCGTGATTCCTTCGCCTATTTTCATTTTCAAAAATACTACCCCAAAAATCATCAAATATGACGATTTGTACTTGATCATCTTGTATTAGGGTATATACATCCTTAATTGAATTCGCCCAAACGTATCCATCTAAATTATTAGGTTGTAGAAAAGCCAAAGCCAATAAATGAGCCATGGTTGTTTTCCCTACACCTGGCTCTCCCGATAAAATAATCACATTTTTTTGATAAAAATGTTGCAACGCTTTACGATAAATTCTGGTCGGTACAAAAGTTTTTGACCTTTTAATAGCTTCATGAAACTCCATTTCCGATTCTTTGTATAAGGCACTATGTACAGTTTCTCTAAGCGTCTTTTGAAAAACATTAATGCTTGGGACCCAGAGCTTAAGACATGATAATTCAACATGTTTATATTGAGGTAGACTTAACAAATT
>DKGO01000223.1 GCA_002453315.1 Caryophanales bacterium UBA6768
ATTGTCATAAAACATTTACGAGAATTATATCCCCACTTGGATTTTCAATTGATAGGACGATCTGAAACGATGGTTGTCGTCAATTTACAACAAAAATCAGCCAATCTGTTCATCGTATTATTTGTTTGGATATTATTATTTGTTGGTTCGGCCATGACGATTATGAATTTTCACTATGATGTCAGTATGCAGGAGGTACACCAAAGAATACACTATTTGCTATCCAATCAGTACAAACAATATCCTTTAATGATCCAAATCCCTTATTCTTTAGGCCTTGGTGTTGGCATGATTTTGTTTTTAAATAGGATTTTTAGAAAGAAAATTAATGAAGAACCAAGTCCATTGGAAGTTGAAATTCATCTTTATCAAAATAAAGTAGATGAATATTTGACGTATTATGAGAATGAGTTAAATGATGAGCAATATTTTTTATAATGCCATTGAAATAGTGATTGGATTTGCCAGTGGAATTATGATCGGTGGTGGATTTGTTGGATTATTAACGATTTTAGGTATTATTCCTCGACTCGTTCATTTATCTAATTCAAATCACTTGTTAATTATCTATCCCTTTGTCCTCATTTTTGGTGTCCAGTTAGGCACCTACTTATCTTTTACAGAAATCACTTGGCACTATTCCCCTCCAATCATAATTATTTGGGGATTGTTACAAGGAATTTTTAACGGCATGATTGCTGCGGCCTTAGCTGAAATATTAAATGTATTTCCGTTGTTAGCGAAGCGAATTGGTTTGCAAAAATATATATTATACTTGCTTTTTGCGATTGTTTTAGGAAAAATGTTTGGTTCCCTGATGCAATGGATTTTTATCGTACAACCGTAAAAATAACTGAAAATGTCAGTATGAAAGGTGATTATATGGTAAAACGTGATCGTTTGCAATTTGTCGCAAAACAAATTGAACGAAATGAAGAATATATGAAAATAGAGTTAGGTGTCGGTACATCATATGACATTGATTTTCGCGAACTGATTGTACTGCAACGAAAAGTTCAACTATATTATATCAATGGTTTGGTAGATGATACGACGGTAACTGAAATTTTGAAAAAGCTTGTTGAAGTGAATGACAATGAATCGGAATCAGATAATATTTACGAGATTATAAAAAACCGTTTGGTGAACCAACAGGTAGATCCGGAAAATAAAATTGATAAATTAACGGACGAACTTTTATCTGGTTTAGTCATTGTGTTTATTGATGGTGAAAGGGATGCTTTTATTGTTGACGTTCGTCACTATCCTGGTAGACAACCTGAGGAACCAGACACCGAAAGAGTGATTAGGGGATCCCGCGATGGCTTCACAGAAAACATTGTTGAAAATACTGCATTAACCCGGAGAAGAGTAAAAGATAAACGATTACGTAATGAATTAATGAAAGTAGGTAAACGTTCAAAGACAGAAGTAAGTATTTGTTATATTGATTCCATTGTAAATGAAGCTATCGTTCATTCTGTAAAGGAAAAATTAAAGAAAATTGATATTGATGGTCTTGTCATGGCAGATAAAGCATTGTCAGAATTTTTTGTTGAACAAAAGTGGAATCCTTTCCCATTAGTACGATTTACAGAAAGACCTGATGTTGCCGCACACCATTTGCTGTCTGGATACGTTGTCTTAATGGTTGATACATCTCCCAATGTTATCATTGTGCCAACGACGTTTTTTGATCATTTAGAACATGCTGAAGAATTTAGGCAAACTCCTACGATAGGGACGATGACACGTTGGGTTAGAATTATTGCTGTATTATCGTCAGTATTTTTATTACCTGTTTGGTTATTATTTGTGTTGGAACCTTCTTTATTACCAAAAAGTTTATCATTTATTGGGCCAGATAAAGTTGGTAACGTGTCAATTGGAATCCAAATTATTTTAGCGATATTAGGGGTTGAATTTTTACGAATGGCCGCTATACATACGCCAACCCCCTTGGCAACAGCCTTAGGTTTGATTGCTGCCGTATTAATTGGAGATATTGCCGTCGACGTTGGCTTATTTAATGCTGAAGTAATTTTGTACGTTGCCATTAGTACAATTGGTTCTTATGTAACCCCTAGTTATGAATTAAGTGTTGCTAATAAATTTGTGGAAATATGGTTTATCATCGCCATTTTAACATTTGGTGTCAGTGGATTTATGATTGCTTTAACTACGACGATTTTATATCTGGTGCATTTAAATACGATTGATGCACCCTATTTTTGGCCCCTCATCCCGTTTGACCGGAGAAGTTTTTTTCGCTTTCTATTTCGTTTCCCTGTCCCTTATGTGCAATCACGGCCTAAAATCGTATTTCCTAAAAATCTGATTAGACAGAAAAGGTAGCAACTATCTTTAATTCTTTCGTTTTCATTCACAATGTGATACATTATTTCTAGTTCAAAGTAAAGGCGTGTGTGATATGGTTTTGGAATTTCATCCGTTCACAGTGAATGAAAAGGGTCATTTACAAATTGATGATGTCGATGCAATTGATTTGGCAAGAACTTATGGGACACCACTTTTTGTTTATGATGTTAGTTTAATTAGAAAAAAGTGCCGTCAATTTGTGGATACTTTTGAGGAATTAGGGGTACAAGCTCAAGTGGCGTATGCCAGTAAGGCTTTTTCATCATTGGCTTTATTTCAGGTTATTCATGATGAAGGATTAAGCTTGGATGTCGTATCTGCAGGTGAGCTATACGCGGCAATAAAGGCTGGATTTCCATCCGAAAAAATTCACTTTCATGGTAATAATAAAAGCGAAGCTGAGCTAAAAACGGCAATAGATGAAGGTGTTGGGTGTATTATTATTGATAACTTTTATGAAATTAAACTTTTGGAAAAAATTTTATATAAAAGTAATAAGAAAATAGATGTATTATTACGTATAACCCCAGGAATTGAATCGGAAACCCATCGATATATCATGACTGGTAATGAGGATTCTAAATTTGGTTTTAATATCGAAAATGGTCAGGCTGATGAAGCATTTTTACAAGTAGTTGATCATTCCCATCTTAGACTAAAGGGAATTCATAGCCATATTGGATCACAAATTTTTACGAGTGATAGTTTTTCAATTGCCATTGAATTATCGTTTAAATTAATTGAAAAATGGCATAAAATGCATCATTTCATTCCAAAAGTGATGAATTTCGGTGGTGGGTTTGGTATTCGGTATACGGAAGGGGATCATCCACTCCCTATTGAAGAGCATGTTCGTTATTTAGTAAGAAAAGTGACGGAGGTAGTGGGAGATTTGGGAATATCAATGCCGGAAATTTGGATTGAGCCGGGTCGTTCTATTGTAGGTGAAGCCGGTGTGACACTGTACTCTATTGGTTCGATGAAGGATATAGAAGGTGTAAGAAAGTATGTTGCAGTCGATGGGGGTATGGCAGATAATATTCGCCCGGCTTTATATTCGGCAAAATACGAAGGGGTCATAGCAAATAAAGCAAAACATAAAGTTGTTGAAACAGTGTCGATTGCAGGGAAATGCTGTGAATCAGGTGACATGCTTATCTGGGATTTACCTCTCCCCCAAATTGACCATGGGGATATTTTGGCAGTATTTTCAACCGGTGCCTATGGTTACTCAATGGCAAGCAATTATAATCGTTTACCGAAACCAGGGGTTGTGTTTGTTGAAAATGGAAAAAGTCAATTAGTTGTGCAAAGAGAATCATTAGATGATATGATAAAAAATGAACGATTTTACCAAATAAATAAAAAGGGGATAGAGTAAAGTGAAGAAAGGTTATATTACATTAGAAAATGATGACAAAATAGAATTTGAATTATATGATGAGGAAGCACCTGGAACAGTAGAGAATTTCAAGCAACTTGCTGATGATCATTTTTATGATGGTTTATCGTTTCATCGGGTTATTCCGGGCTTTGTCAGTCAAGGTGGCTGTCCACTTGGTGATGGTACAGGTGGATCTGGAAAAACAATTAAATGTGAAACAGAAGGAAATCCGCATAAACATGTAGAAGGTTCTTTATCAATGGCACATGCCGGGAAAGACACAGGTAGTAGTCAATTTTTTATTGTTCATGAACCCCAACCACATTTGAATGGAGTCCATACTGTATTCGGACAAGTTACATCGGGAATTGAATTCGCTAAAAATATGCAAAATGGAGATGTCATGAAAGAAATCGTCGTATTAGACGATTAATGCCATGGTATGTGAATTAAATACTCCATATCGAAAAGGGAACCTATTTGATGCTCTCGTGTTATTTTTGCTAAAAGTTGCCTTCTCGTTATTTTGTATGTATCATTTATTTTACAGATATGTATTAAATAAATTTTAATGAGGGGTATGTATGTTATTACGATTTAAAAAGAATTATGAAAAAATCGCTATGGGTTTACTGTCTTTCATGCCTTTGCAAAAGGATGTAAAGGTGTTACAGGAGACAATGAATCAATATGAAACGAATCCTAATTGGCATCTTTTATTATGGAAAGAAAAAGATGATGTTGTCGGTGCGATTGGTCTAAAAATTGAAAATGATATAAATGCCGTCATTCAACATATATCTGTTAACCCATCATATCGAAATACAGGCATTGGCAGAAAAATGATTCATGAAGTGATTCAAATGTATGGAGAAAAGTATGATGTTTGTGCTAACGAAAATATTCAAGAATTTTTTGATAAAAGCGTTGATGATCAGCAATTAGATGCATCTGAGGACGAATTTTGATTTGGAATTAATAAAGAATTTGATTGTTAACTTTGATCATATATGATAAATGAAGAAAACCAGCCTAATGTGGGCTGGTTTTTTCCCTACTAACTAATTGATTGGGTTTCTTTAGTCTAGGGAAGTATTTTTGACTTAAAATCTAGAATAATCCGTAATCCTTCCCTTCTTAGTTGAATTTGTGTAGAGAAGGGAACGAATAAACTGTAATCCTTCCCTTCTTAGTTGCTTTTGAATGGAGAAGGGCACGAATAAACTGTAATCCTTCCCTTCTTCATTGATTTTGAATAGAGAAGGGCACGAATAAACCGTAATCCTTCCCTTCTTAGTTGAATTTGTGTAGAGAAGGGAACGAATAAACTGTAATCCTTCCCTTCTTAATTGATTTTGCGTAGAGAAGGGCACGAATAAACTGTAATCCTGCCCTTCTCGATTGGATTATGTGGAGAAGGGCACGAAAGCGATGATACTTTGATATTTAACATATATTAACCCTTGCTAGAAAATAGTTGATTCAGTAGACCTTATTCACAAAATTGTGTAAAATTTGTATAGATTCCATAGATTCCATAGATTCCATAGATTCCATAGATTCCATAGATTCATTCGAAAAGAGGTAGTGCAATGGAACATGCGTATAAAGTAAAATTGGATACATTCGAAGGTCCACTTGATCTACTGTTGCATTTGGTGAATCAACTGGAAATTGATATTAACGATATTCCAGTAGCGGAAATTACTGATCAATATATGACTTATATTCGAACGATGCAAGAGATTGAATTAAATATCGCAAGTGAGTATTTAGTAATGGCAGCAACCTTGTTGGCAATAAAAAGTTCAACCCTTCTACCAAAAAAAGAATTAGTTATTGAAGATGATGAATATGAAGAGGATTTACGAGAAGAGTTAATTCAGAGATTAATAGAGTATCGAAAATATAAAGAGGCTGCTAGCTTACTTAAAAATAAGGAACTAGAAGAAAATCAAATTTATACACGACCACAAGTTCAATTTGATGAAGACTTCGGGAAAACCCCTGTGATTCGCGGTGATGTGTCTATTTATCAAATGATTCATGCTCTTCATTATATTTTGGAAAGACGGGAATGGAATAAACCTTTGCAAACAACGATTAATCGGGTTGAAATTTCAATTGAAGATAGAATGGATGAAATTATGAATCTAGTAAATGCTCTACAAGAAGATAGAATTTCATTTCATGATTTGTTTCCGTATCCAAATCGATCCCATATTGTGACAACTTTTCTTGCGTTATTACAGTTATTAAAAAATAATTCCATTCAATGTGAACAAAAAAATCATTTTCAACCAATATTTATTCAAAAAGTTGGGGTGTGATACTAGATGACTGTAGAATTAAAAGCCGTATTAGAAGGTTTATTGTTTGCGAGTGGTGATGAAGGTATTTCAATAAAACAAATAGCCCGTGTCCTTGAAGTCCCTGATGAAATGGCGCATCATTTAATAGAAGAATTAATGTTTGATTATGAACACGTTAATCGCGGGATGACCATTATCCAGTCAAATGAAATTTATCATCTAACAACAAAACCAGAACATAGTATTTATTATAAAAAACTGTTACAAGAACCTCGTTCATCACGTATGACTCAGGCAACCTTAGAAACGTTAGCAATCATTGCTTACAAACAACCGATTACCCGTAGTGAAATTGAGCATATTCGTGGTGTCAATAGTGATTATGGGGTTCAAACGCTATTAGCCCGTTCTCTTATCGAAAGTGTTGGACGACGAGAAGGGGTAGGTAGACCAGTTTTATTTGGTACAAGTACGGAATTTTTAACTTATTTTGGTTTATCATCTTTAAAAGACCTACCACCACTTCCAGAAAATTTTGATGAGGAACCAATTATTGAGGAAGCTAATTTGTTTATGTCTCGTCAAGAGGTAGAATAATAGGGGAGTGTAAAATTATATACTTAGGGTTTGACGATCAAACCCATTTCCTAAAATATATAAACCGTTATGCATGAACTAAATAGTGGCGCATAAACTTTATTATATCCAAACTTTTGGAGGTTATAATGTTGCGCCTAATATTTGGTTCTTTATTTTTATCGTTATTAATAATTTTTGGACAAGTTGCCCGGGTTGATTCTTTATTTCACCACTCGGAAAAATTTAAACAGAATCAAATATGGTTTCATCAATTAAATAGCCAGCAAAACAATATGAAAATTAATTTTACCACACCTCTTTTTGAAAAAATAATACGAGGCCTTACTACAAAATATACGTATACTTCATCATATCTTCGAAAAAATTTTCCAAATCAGTTAACAATGCAGCAATCGAATTGGCAACAGGCCTCTTTACAATTGAATGGTGATCTATCCATATCCGCCCACCATGCTGTCTTATTAGATCAAGAATCAAGCAGAATATTGTATGAAAAAAACGCCCATGAAAAAACCTCGATTGCTAGTTTAACGAAAGTAATGACAGCGATCATTGCAATAGAGTATGGTGATTTGGATGATATTGTCAAAACGAGTAACAGAGCAATTTATACGTCTGGATCGTCTATTTATTTACAAAAGAAAGAAAAAATGACTTTAGAGGATCTTTTGTACGGATTAATGCTCCGTTCAGGTAATGATGCCTCCGTTGCAATTGCTGAACATATTGGCGGAAGTGTTGAAGGATTCGTTTTTTTAATGAATGAAAAGGCTGCTTACCTAGGCTTAACCAATACTCATTTTGAAAATCCTCATGGATTGGAGGAGAAAAATCATTATTCCTCAGCATATGATGTTGCAAAATTGATGCAATATGCGATGGAAAATGATACTTTTAAAAAAATTACCGGTACGAAAGCATATCATTCAAAAAATCGGAGTTACCAATGGAACAATAAAAATAAGTTACTTCATATTTATGATCAATATTGTATTGGCGGCAAAACTGGGTTTACTAAGAAAGCAGGCCGTACGCTTGTATCAACTGCAAAAAAGGATGGTCTTCAGTTAATAGCTGTCACATTAAATTCTCCCAATGATTGGAATGAACATATATCGTTATATAATGATGGCTTTGAACAATATGAACCTATGAAACTCCTCTCCAAGGGAAAAAAGGAATTTTTAAGATCTAATGGAGAAAAGATGGAAGGGATGATTGCTGAGGATATAATTTTTCCCCTACAAGAAAGTGAGTTAGACAAGTTGAATAAGCGGGTAGTTTTTTATGGGAAACAAGATGAGAAGATCGGGACATTAAGTTTTTCGATAGATCAAGAGCCAATAATTGAAGTGACATTTAATGCAAAAAATGTGGATCAAAAGACTTTTATGGAACAATTGTTACAAAATGTTAAAAGAATGTTCCAAGTGATTCAAGATGATTAATATTATTTGGGCTTTGATGGCCATCATCGGTATTTTATATGCAATGGTAAACGATACGATTAGTGAGGTGAACAAGGCCATATTTGACAGTGCAAATGAAGCTGTCATGATTACGATTGGCTTAATTAGTGTACTTGTGTTTTGGCTTGGAATGATGAGAATTGCCGAGGCAACGAAAATGCTTTATTATTTTTCTAAACTATGCCGTCCTGTCGTTGAGAAGTTATTTCCTGACATTCCAAAGGATCATCCGGCAATTGGTTATATTTTATCAAATATTACTGCTAATATATTTGGATTAGGAAATGCAGCAACACCGATGGGCATAAAAGCAATGAAAGAAATGAAAAAATTACATCATTCTGATGAAGCCTCTCGGTCGATGATTACTTTTTTGGCGTTAAATACATCGGGATTAACCGTCATTCCAACGACAGTCATTGCGATTCGTATGCAATATGGGGCGGCGTCACCAACTGAAATAGTCGGAACGACACTGATTGCAACAATTATTTCAACAACGTCTGCTATCATTTTTGATCGGTATTTTTTTTATAAAGAAAGAAAAAAATGAGGGGAATATAGAATGGGTATCATCACAGCGTTTAGTATATGGGCGATACCAAGTTTCATATTATTTATTTTAGTTATTGCCACGATTAAAAAAGTTCCTGCTTATGAACTGTTCGTTGAAGGTGGTAAAGAAGGGATTCAATTGGCAATATCGTTATTGCCATTTTTATTAGGCATGCTAGTGGCCATTACTATATTAAGAAGTTCTGGGGCATTAAATGCCTTTATTCATTTGTTAACCCCCTTACTATTTAAAATCGGTGTTCCCCCTGAAATTATTCCTCTAGCACTGATTCGGCCCATTTCAGGTACTGCCGCCTTAAGTATGACGGCAGAATTAACGAAAATATATGGGGCAGACTCCTTCATTGGTCGTTTAGCCGCAACAATGCAAGGTAGTACAGATACGACATTATATATTTTGACGATTTATTTTGGTGCAATCGGTGTTTCAAAAATTAAATACGGGTTGAAAGTAGGGTTATTGTCAGATTTAGTAGGTATCATTGCCTCAATTATTATTGTGAAAATTGTTTTTGGTTGAATAAATTACTAAATCCTTTGAATATTTAATGTTTTTATTTTTTATAATACAAGGCTCTCATTTTGGATAAAAATGGGCTGTTGTAGTAACACTTGGTTATCATTCATTACTAATACATGTAAAAATTGTGATAATGGTAATGGAAAATTACTTTCCATTACTATCTGATGTAAAAATTATAATAATGGTAATGTAAAACTATTATTCATCATTACAGCCTAAGCGAAAAACTTTGTCATCCTGTAACGACTGTTTAATAATTTTTATAACTTTAACAAAAATCTGTATAATCGGATATTTTATTCAATAATGTATCATTTTTAGAGAGAAAATGGTAAATTATAGATTAGACCACCTTTACGGTGGTTATTATTATTTCAATACACATACGTTCAAATTCCGTATTGTTTTGTCTGACTATTATATATGATATTATTTAATTGGAAATAAATTAAGTATAGGTGATAAATATGACTTTGGAAAGACTACAAAAAGTGATTGCAAAGAGTGGACTTACATCAAGGCGAAAAGCTGAACGGTTAATTGAAGAAGGTCGTGTAAAAGTAAATCATCAAGTAGTGACGACCTTAGGCACTAAGGTATCTCCAACTGATAAAATTGAAGTTGATGAAATTCCGATACATAAGGAGAAAAAAGTTTACTTCGTTCTCCATAAACCACGGGGATATATTTCCTCCGTAAAAGACGAAAAAGATCGTGAAACAGTCATTGATTTATTACCTGAAGTGGAAGAGAGGATTTTTCCGATTGGTCGATTAGATTATACATCTTCTGGAATTTTATTATTAACGAATGATGGGGAATTTGCCCATTTACTTATGCATCCAAAACATGAAATTGAAAAGGTGTATATTGTTAAGGTAAAGGGTATACCAAGTAAAGATCTATTAACAAGTCTCATTAAAGGGGTTAAAGATGAAGGAGAATTGCTATCAATAAATTCATTTCGAATTATTTCATCCGATAAAAAAAAGCAGTCGATGGTTGTAGAGTTTCGATTACATGAGGGGAAAAATCGCCATTTACGAAGAATGATGGAACATATCGGCTATCCAATTCTTAAGTTAAGGCGAGAAAAATTTGGTCATATTCAATTAGGAAAATTACAGCCAGGACAATACCGTCCATTAACACGAAACGAAATTCATCAATTAAAACAACAAGCGATGGAAAATGTTAAAGAATAGTCAAATTTACAAGCGTTGTTTCATGGTACAATGGTGAGTGGGATGTGATAAAATGACTGTTGAAGAGCGTAGAAAAAAACAACAACGGAAAAAAAAGAGCCGACATATTTTTCGTACTATTGTATTAGCAGTACTATTGGTAGCAGTTGTGTTTGCACTTGTTACTAATTTTACGAAAGATAATGAAATATATAAAAGTGGCGATATAGCCCCTAATTTTGCGTTAAAACAAATTAGTAAAAATAATGATACTGATATAATTAATCTAGAAAGTTTACGCGGTAAGGGTGTGATGTTAAATTTCTGGGCAACTTATTGTGAGCCTTGTGAAGCGGAAATGCCATTTATGGAGTCATTATATCCAAAGTACAAAGATGATATTGAAATAGTTGCTGTCAGTTTAGATATGAATGATTTGGTCATTCATCGGTTTATTGATAAATATAATTTAACTTTTCCCGTAGTACACGATAAAAAGAGTAAGGTTATGGACCAATATAAAGTCGGCCAACTGCCAAGCACTTTTTTTATTGATCCGGAAGGAAAAATAGTTAATAAAGTATCTGGGGCATTAACATTAGATCAATTGGAAGGGCATTTTAACGAAATTTTACCGAACTAACCTTAGTATCCTTTGTTAATGTTGGAAGGAATGATGTCATGATGAATGATTTAAATAAATTAAAGTGTGAATGTGGTCATGTAAATCCGGAAGGGACAGTGCTCTGTGAATCATGTGGTAAGCCCGTAGCAGGAAATGAACATATTGACGGAAATGATCAAAAAAAATTATTAAATATGCGTTATGATGGTTCTGCTAGGAGATCACAAACATACAATCGTTCGATTGTCGATAAAACGTGGAATTTTTTCTCATCCGTAAAAAACGGGGTTATACTAATTATTATTGCGTTAGTCGCTTCTGGAATTGGGACAATTTTTCCACAAAAAATGTATATTCCGATGGAAGCGGAAAATCGTGATCCAGCGGTATTTTATGAAGATTGGTATGGCTTGCCAGGAAAAATATATTATCAATTAGGCTTCCATGAATTGTATAGTTCATGGTGGTATTTAATTTTAATTGCACTTATTGGAATTTCTTTAGTTATTTGTAGTATTGATCGCTTTGTACCACTCTATCGTGCCCTTAAAATGCAACGTCCTAAGCGTCATGCTATGTTTTTAAGTAGACAACGTTTTTATAGTAAGACAGAAAAGGTGACAGAAGAAGAAAAGCAGCTCGTCTTGAAGCGTTTAAAAACGTCAAGATATAAAATTCTCGAGGAGAATGGTAATATTTTAGCTGAAAAACATCGGTTTGCAAGATGGGGACCGTATGTCAATCATATTGGACTTATTATTATATTATTAGCTGCACTACTTCGTATGACACCACTTTTTTATTTGGATGATTATGTTTGGGTTCGTGAAGGTGAAAATAAAGTTATTCCTAGTACAAACGGGGAATATTTAATTGAAAACAAGCGTTTTTTACTAGAGTCGTATGATGAAACTGATGAACGATTTCAGGCAGCCTTAGAAAAAACTGGCGAAGTACATAAAAACTATCAAACAGATGTCGTAATTTATAAAGATACGAGTGGAAAAGCTATCGGGAATAAAGAGGATTTGGAAGTTGTAAAACAGGGCAGTATTCAAATGAATAAGCCTTTGAAATTTGCTAATTATACTTTATACCAATCAGGTTATCAACAAAACGAATTTTCTGAAATGACGTTTATTTTACATGAAACAAATGATAGTGATAAAACCGCTTTAGGAGAATTAACGATAGATTTATATGATCCTAAGTCTGTTTACGAGTTAGATAATGGATTTATCGTTGAACTTAAAGAATATTATCCAGAGTACGAGCTAAAAAATGGTGAACCAAGGTCAAAAACTAAATACCCCCGTAATCCTGCGTTTGTGATGTCTGTCTTTCCACCAGGAGAAACCGAAGGTGAACTGAGTTTTGTTGGGATTGGCAAAAATATTGACCCTACTGAAGAAAATGAGTATAAGCTAGCTATTGCAGATTTTTCTGTAAAATATGCAAGTGGGTTAACAGTACGCCGTGACTATACATTACCGTTATTTGGTGTAGGGGCAGCTATTTTTATGATTGGTGTCATACAGGGGATGTATTGGTATCATCGAAGAATTTGGATTAATCCTGAAGGGGAAGGGATTTTACTGGCAGGGCATACAAATAAAAATTGGCATGGTTTAGAACGCGAAATTGAGGCAATTATTAAAGATACGAATATTAACATGGTAGTTGACCAAGAAGATATAGAATAATCCATTGCTTATTGTGTAGTAAAATAATGTGTTTGTTTAGATAATCATACGGAAAATTAGCTTTTAAGGAGGGTAAATTTTGGGAAATTTATTAACTATTAGTAGTACAGCTTTATATACATCATTTGTCATTTATTTAATTGCTACCATTTTCTTTGGTGCAACGATTAGAGATAAAGGGTCAAGTGATCGGGCAGTCAAGGCTAATGCCATTGGCATCACTTTGACAATCATTGGTTTTGTTTCACAGCTTGTTTATTTTGTCACTCGCTGGATTGCTAGTGGACATGCACCAGTCAGTAATATGTTTGAGTTTGTTACCTTTTTAGGGATGAGTATCGTTCTAGCATTTATTATATTATATTTTATGTATCGTTTAAGTGTTTTAGGGTTATTTGCTTTACCTATCGCACTTATTGTCATTGCTTATGCAAGTATGTTTCCAACTGAAATTGCACCGTTAGTACCATCATTACAAAGTCATTGGTTATATATTCATGTAACAACTGTATCATTATCACAAGGAATTTTGGGTGTCAGTTTTGTCGTTGGGTTAATTTATTTAATTAAAGCGATTGATCAATCGAAAAGAAATAAAAAGAACTTTTGGTTGGAATTAATTTTATTTTCGCTCGTTGTATTTATTGGATTTGTCATCGTTTCATCGACATTTAAAGGAATCGGTTATGAGGCAACATTTGAGGTTCCATCAGGTGAAAGGGTTGTTGAAATGACGTATTATATGCCACCAATTAGTGGGCCAACTGGTGGTGAATTAATAACAGAAGGAATGTCACCGTTATTTGATACTCCTACCTGGATGCAAGGGAGAGATGCTCCTGTTAAATTTAATACTGTCATTTGGTCATTTATGATAGGATTTATTTTATATGGAATAATACGTCTTATTATTCGTAAACGTATCGGTGCCCAACTGCAACCACTATTAAAAAATAGTAATTTAAAATTGTTAGATGAAATTACGTACCGTTCGATTGCGATAGGATTTCCATTGTTTACTTTAGGAGGGTTAATTTTTGCATCAATTTGGGCACAAATTGCTTGGGATCGTTTCTGGGGTTGGGATCCAAAAGAAGTATGGGCACTTGTCACATGGTTCTTCTATGCCGCATTTTTACACTTGCGACTATCTAAAGGATGGCAAGGAGAAAAATCCGCATGGTTGGCTGTAGTTGGTTTTGCGATTATTATGTTTAACATTATTGTTGTAAATCTAGTTCTTGCTGGGCTACACTCATACGCATAAATATTAAAGGATTAACTGATGCTAATCAGTTAATCTTTTTATATAAAAATCGAAATGAACACACATATTCTTATACATTTAATCAATGTTTTACTATACTATTGTTATGATGTGATTGTAGGAGGGGTCTTGATGGATGAGAAAAAAAAGATCTTAGTCGTCGATGATGAGGAGAGAATTCGTCGCTTGATCCAAATGTATTTAGAACGGGAAGAGTTTGAGGTAGAAGAAGCCGAAAATGGTCAACAAGCTCTAAAAAAGGCTTTGGAAAATGATTATGATGCGATTTTGTTAGATATTATGATGCCTGAAATGGATGGAATTGAAGTATGTACAGAATTACGTAAAGAAAAAACGACCCCTGTCATTATGTTGACAGCGAAAGGGGAAGAGTCAAATCGTGTTCAAGGATTTGAAGTAGGTGCCGATGATTATATTGTGAAACCATTTTCTCCTAGAGAAGTTGTTTTAAGAATTAAAGCTGTTTTACGTCGATCGGGTTCAGCAACATCAAAAGAAGGGGCAAATACAAATCAATTAATTGTTTTCCCTCATTTAACGATTGATCTTGATGCATATCGTGTAACTTCGGGTGACGCGGAAATTACGTTAACACCGAAAGAATTTGAATTACTTGTATTTTTGGCTGAATCACCTGATAAAGTTTTTAAACGAGAAGATTTATTAAAGGAAGTTTGGCAATATGAGTTTTTTGGTGATTTAAGAACAGTCGACACACATATAAAACGACTACGTGAAAAGTTGGCTTCCGTTTCGAAAGAAGCTGCTGAAATGATTGTTACTGTTTGGGGAATTGGTTACAAATTAGAGGAAGTTGATTAATAATGTTTTGGAAAAGTGTTGTCGGAAAACTAGCAATAACGATCTTATTGCTAGTTTCTTTCGTATTATTTATACTTACTATTTTATTGTTGGAGTTTTTTGAAGATTTTCATGTTCAAGAAGCCGAAAATAAAATGGTCCAGTCTGCGACTAAAATTGGCGTATTAATTGAAGAATATAATGAAAATTCTTTAATGATGGAAATGGTAGAACATGTAAAAGATCCTACAAGTAAAGTAATTGTTTATCTAGAAGATGGCTCGGTTTTACCATCACAAACTACAAATGGACTTTTAAGAAATATTAATCAAATAACACCCGATCACCATGCACGGTTAGAACAAGTGATTACTAAAAAAAATACTTTTAATGAAGTGTTGAAATTAAAAAATGAAGAAATAGAAGTCATGGTAATCGGTCTGCCAATAGCTAGTGAAATGGGCGGTATTTTTATTTATCAAACGTTAGATGTCATTCAGGAAACGAAAGCGGAAACGACTAAAATTATTTTTGTTGCTGCTGCGATTGCTATTATTTTAACGACGTTCTTTGCATTTTTCTTATCAACGAGAATTACATCACCCTTAATACAAATGCGAGAGGCAGCAATAGGTATTGCAAAAGGTGAATTTGATAAGGAAGTTCCAATTGTATCTAGGGATGAAATTGGAGAGTTAGGTGCTGCATTCAACTATATGGGCAAGCAACTTCATTTTCATATGAATGCGTTAGAACAAGAAAAGGAACAATTGAAAGGTATCATGGATTCCATGGCAGATGGTGTCATTACACTTAATAGAAAAGGTGAAATTATAATTTTTAATCCGCCAGCGGAAACATTTTTACAAGATTATTATTTTGATAAGGATCTTGAATTCCATGAGGAAAATATTCAATTACCTGATGATATGATGATGTTGTTAGACAAAATTATTAAAGACGAAAATGAAGTGATTCATGAAATGGATGTCCAAGGTAGAAATTGCGTCATGATTATGACACCATTATATGATAATTCAAAAATTCGTGGTGCCGTAGCTGTGATTCGTGATATGACGGATGAAAGGCAATTAGATAAATTACGGAAAGATTTTATCGCTAATGTTTCTCACGAATTACGGACACCAATTGCTCTAATGCAAGGTTATTCAGAGGCTATTGTGGATGATATTGCTAGTTCGAAAGAAGAAATTAATGAATTAGCAAAAATTATTTTAGATGAGTCACTGAGAATGGGGCGATTAGTTAATGAGTTATTAGATATTGGTAGGATGGAAGCAGGACATATTGAATTACATTATGTTGATATGGATATTGATTTATTTATTGACAAAGTTAATAAAAAATTTCAAGGTGTGGCAGCGGAAAAGGAAATTTCTTTAAAGGTATCTAAGCAAATTGAACAGAAAACAATGTATGTTGATGTGGATCGAATTGAGCAAGTTTTCACAAATTTAATTGATAATGCAATGAATCATACGCCCCGTGGAGGTACTATTGAAATTATTATTCATTCAACGAGTGAATTTATTCAAGTCGATGTTGTTGATAATGGAACTGGAATTGATGAAGAAGATTTGCCTGCAATTTTTGAACGATTTTATAAAGCAGATAAATCAAGGAGTATACAAACAAATAAAAAACGCGGAACTGGGTTAGGCTTAGCAATTACAAAACACATTGTAACAGCTCATCAAGGCACGATATCAGTTAAAAGTAAACGAGGAGTTGGAACAAGATTTACCTTTAAAATTCCACAATAAGGTACAGTGAAATTTATGAAAAACTGACAAATTATTTTTCGTATGATATAATTTATTTGGTTAAGTTACAAATGAAAAATTGAATAAATTAAAAATAAGGTGTGTATACGAAATGTATACTTAAATGGGAATCCAGTGTAAGTCTGGGACTGTCCTCGCATCTGTAAGTAATGACGAAATAGACAATAACCACTGTACAATGATTGTATGGGAAGGTGTCTAAAGTAGAATGACATTACAAGTCAGAAGACCTGCTTTATTTTTATAACTTCAATGCTTCGGGGATTTGAGCGATTGAAATGAAGAGTAATTTTGTAATTTCAATACGTTTAAGCAAACCGTTCATGAGTTTGCTTTTTTTTGTTTGTATTTTAAAGTTGAATGGAGGGGAATGGTTAAGATGAAGCGTTTATTGACAATATTGCTTGCACTAATTTTATCAGTGGGAGTCATCACCGGCTGTGGAGCGTCCAATGAAAATCAGTCATCAAATAATGCTCCAGAGGTAAATAATGTAGAGGAAAACAACAATGAAGTCAATGAGGAAGTTATTCATGTTACAATTTCGAAGGATGAAGAGGCAGAAGTACTGACTGAAAAAGATATCGAAGTGAAAGAAGGAGACATTTTAATGGATGTTTTAAAAGAACACTTTGATATCGAAGAAGAGGGTGGATTTATTACAGGGATTGATGGTGTCAGTCCTAAGGAGGATGAACAATTATTTTGGGCACTATTTATTAACGGTGAATTGGCCGATGTAGGAGCAGCCGACCTTGAATTGACACCTGGTGATCAAGTATTGTTAGACTTACAAGGTTGGGAGTAAAAAAATGAATACGTACAGGCTGACTTTATTAGCGATATTAGCAGCTTTAGGGGTTGTCGGCCGATCATTGTTCGTGTTTTTACCAAATGTTCAACCTGTAACCGCTATTATTATCATTGCGGGAATCATGTTAGGTCCATTGTCAGCAATTATTTTAGCCTTTCTCATTACCTTTTTGTCTAACATGTTGTTAGGAATGGGAATATGGACAGTTTGGCAAGTCATTGCTTGGGGAATCATCGGTCTATTAAGTGGCCTGATTGGCAAGACATTTAAATCTATCCCTATTTACATTATTGCACTAATGGCCCTTATAAGTGGTTATTTTTATGGATTGATCATTTCATTAACAACTTATCAAGTGACAGGTAAATTTTGGCCTTATTACATGTTGGGACTGCCATTCGATACGTATCATGCAATAGGTAATGTAGTATTCATTATCCTGCTGTATCCAATCATTAAATATTTATTAGATAAATATTCTGGCAATCGTTTTCAAATCCAACAATCAAAATCGTAACGTAACCATCAATAGCCTACTTATTTTTTAGTAGGCTATTTTTTTGGACTAAATTTTAGAATAGACGAAAGGTCGATTTTAAGGAATTTGAGGGAGTTGGTACGATTTAAGCGCGATAATTGATTTTTGTAAGAATCAATTAAGATTAAATACTTTAGATTTTTAATAAAATTGATTTTTTAGATACTATGATTTGTGATCCATATGGTATGATAATAGTATAGGTGAGAAATAATGAATCAATCAGAATTAATAAAACGAATGAGCCCAAAAGAAATTAGAAAAGCACTATACATGTCGCAGCTATTTTTTTTACTGTTAGGTATAATTTTAAGTATATTTTTATTTCCGTCATCATTGTTACACTGGAAAAACTTGTTCATATTTGATTATAAACAAATTATTTTATTAGGAATTATCCCTGCAATGATTATTGTGTTGATAGAAATTTTTTTATATAGGGTTATTCCAAAAAGATACTTTGATGATGGGGGTATGAATGAAAAAGTATTTAAGCATACTACTATGTTACACGTTGCTTTTATTGCTCTTATAGTTGCCATAAGTGAAGAATTGCTGTTTCGTGGTTTAGTACAAACTGTTTTTGGTTATGTATTTGCTAGTAGCTTATTTGCTGTCATTCATTATCGTTATTTAAAAAAGCCACTTTTGTTTTTGTTAGTTATTTTGATTAGTTTTTTAATTGGTTATTTATTTGAATTGACCGGTAATTTGCTTGTAACGATAGCATTTCATTTTGTTCTTGACTTTTTATTAGGCATTTATATTCGTAAAGTTTCAAACTAAACTTGATAGGTTAACTTTCAAAAATGGAGTGTATATAAATGACAAATGGTAAAAAAAGTGAAAATCAGGCAGCAAATTTAAAAAAAATATTAGCCGAAATTAATGCCCAGCAACTTGGGCGTGAATCATTGTTGAGTGATGAAGAAACGGAATGGGACACGTTACAAAAGTCCAAACTAAAGAAAACTAAAGAGGATTCCACGATTCACTCAAGTGAGATCTATCAAAATGTTAGTGGGGTGAAACAAAAAATAGCAGATAATAAATTTCCTAATGAATCATCATTAGATTTACAAGAGAGGTCCACAACTATCTCTAATGAATCGTTAACTAACCATAAATCGAAACAAAATGATTCCGATAACGAAGGATTAACAATTGGTGCCATTGAAAAGAAATTTGCTGAAAATTCTTCTTTGGAAATTAGCAAAATGTTTATTAATGAAGCCAATTCAATCAGGGGTAAATCCTCTGCGGAAGAATCATCCCCTAACAATGAAAAAAAGACTGAAGTGGAATCATCTGCTAACAAAGAAGAAACGGTTGCAAGAGCGTTTACTTCTGATGAAAAAATGGATACAGAGGAATCATCTTCAAAAAATAAAAGGGATCATAACGAAGATGAAACTATTGAACAGTCCATTGACGAAGGCAATGAAACCCTACTTGAGACTGCAAGTATTCGTAGTGAAAAAAATGATTATGTACCATACGGTCATTACGAAAAAGTAACAGACCATTCAGATGACATCATTTATTATGATAGTGACTTGTTTCAGGAATATGTAAAACGTAGTTTAGAGAAAGAGTCAGATTTAAATAAAGGAATATCCAATCAAAATGTAATGCTAGGAAAATCCGAAGACCATATAAAGAAATCATCACAAAATGAAAATGATTATTTAAATAGTAGTGCTAGATCAAATGAGGATAATCAAGAATCTACCCCATATCAAAGCAATGTAATTGAAATGGGTACCCTGAATTTACCACCAAGGAGGGAAGTGCATCGAAAATCAAAACGGAAATTAACGTTATACGGAACAAGACCACTTTTGCGTCTTGGAGTATCTGTTTGTTTAACGTTAATTACTGTCGGTTACCTATTTTATTCAGCAAGTGAAGAGTTGATTGATTTGTTTCAATTAAAACAATTATTAAATTGGTTTCTCTAATCTTTAAATGGGTAGGTATTTATAATGAAAATGGCTTTAATTGTGTAGGTATTTGTTTCCACTTTTATTGTGTAATCTATAGTAGCTACTGATTGCATAAATATCCTAAAGGTGTATACTAAAAAATGAAGGTTTCTATTAAAATGATGGATTGATAATTTAGGGGGTAAAAGCACATGTCAGCCGATAAAACAGCAGATTCCAGTGAGAAAACAAAGGTGCAAAGCAATGTTTTGGAGTCAACGAGGACTGTTGTAAAGGAAGCTTTGGACAAGTTAGGTTATCCAAATGAAGTGTATGAATTACTTAAGGATTCGTTACGTATGTTAAAGGTACGAATTCCCGTTCGGATGGATGACGGTTCAATTAAAGTTTTTACTGGTTATCGTGCCCAGCATAATGATGCTGTTGGACCAACGAAAGGTGGAGTTCGTTTTCACCCTGATGTGAATGAAACAGAAACTAATGCTTTAGCTATTTGGATGAGTCTAAAGGCAGGTATTGTTGACCTACCATACGGTGGTGGAAAAGGTGGTATCGTCTGTGATCCACGTGAAATGTCTTTTCGCGAATTAGAAAATTTAAGTCGTGGTTATGTCCGTGCAATTAGCCAATTTGTAGGTCCGACGAAAGATATCCCGGCACCAGATGTATTTACTAATTCACAAATTATGGCTTGGATGATGGATGAATATAGTCGTATTGATGAATTCAATAATCCAGGTTTTATTACAGGGAAACCAATTGTATTAGGAGGTTCCCATGGTCGTGAATCTGCAACTGCAAAGGGAGTAACCATTTGTATTGAAGAAGCAGCAAAAAAACGAGGCTTTGAATTAGAAGGTGCTCGTGTTGTTGTTCAAGGTTTTGGTAATGCTGGTAGTTTCCTATCTAAATTTTTACATGAAGCAGGAGCAAAAGTAGTCGGAATTTCTGATGCGTACGGTGGATTGCATGATCCGGAAGGTTTGGATATTGACTATTTGTTAGACCGGCGTGACAGTTTTGGAACAGTAACAACACTATTTAAAAATACAATTACGAACAAGGAATTATTAGAGTTAGATTGTGATATTCTAGTACCAGCAGCTGTACAAAATCAAATTACAGCTGAAAATGCCCCTAATGTTAAGGCTGATATCGTCGTTGAGGCAGCTAATGGGCCAACAACGATGGAAGCTACAAAAATCTTAACCGAACGTGGAAAGCTTCTTGTACCTGATGTGTTAGCATCCTCAGGAGGAGTAACTGTTTCTTATTTTGAATGGGTACAAAATAATCAAGGTTATTATTGGCCTGAGGAAGAAGTAGAAGAAAAGTTGTATGAAATTATGCAAAAAGCGTTCGAAACGATTTATAATACTGCTCAAACGAGACGGGTTGATATGCGACTAGCAGCTTACATGGTTGGTGTGAGGAAAATGGCTGAAGCATCTCGATATCGTGGTTGGGTTTAAAATAAAATAAAATTAATGAAAAAGCTTACCAATTAGATGGTAGGCTTTATTTTTTTTTGTGGCATTGTATCGTTAAACAAATCCAATCTTTTTAATTCAAAGAAAAATGTATAAAAGAAACATTTTTATCAAATTATATGATAACAACATAATTTGGAGGAAATAAAATGAACGATAAAAAAGTGTATTTTATATTTATTTTAACTCTCCTGTTGATAGCGACTTTTCACATAGAGAAAACTGAACAGGTTCATGCATTTAGCCCACAAGTCATTCAACATGGTGCTGTTGGTGATGATGTTATTGAACTACAAGCTAGGCTTCAATATATCGGCTTTTATCATGGGAAAATTGATGGTGTGTTCGGTTGGAGTACATATTGGGCATTAAGAAATTTTCAATATGAATTTGGCATGGAAATCGACGGATTGGCGGGTCAAAAAACAAAGGAAAAACTTGTAAAAGCAACAAAATTCGATGAAAAATCGGTAAAAGAAAAAATGTATCAAACACCATCAAACAAACAGACAAGTCAGTCAAAAAATCAAAATAAACCTGCTCAGTCAACATCTGTTAATGTTCCGCACGGCTTTTCACAAAATGATATTACGTTGTTGGCAAATGCTGTTTATGGTGAAGCGAGAGGTGAACCTTATGAAGGGCAGGTAGCAGTGGCCTCAGTCATTTTAAATCGGGTAAAACATCATACTTTTCCCAACACTGTGTCGGGTGTAATTTTTGAGCCAAGGGCCTTTACTGCTGTAGCTGATGGGCAAATTTGGCTAACACCAAACGATACAGCGAAAAGGGCTGTTATTGATGCAATCAATGGATGGGATCCCTCGGAAAATGCCATTTATTATTTTAATCCAGACACTGCTACTTCGGGATGGATTTGGTCCCGTCCACAAATTAAACGGATTGGTAAACATATATTTTGTAAATAGGAAGGGTGAGACATATGGTCCGTTCGATTATCATTGGAATATTAACAGTTGGTCTAATCGGTGTTGGTTATTGGGGTTATAAAGGACATAGTGAAAAAAATATGCTCCTCATTCATGCGGAAAATGATTATCAAAGGTCGTTTCACCAATTATCATATCATATGGATTCATTACATGATAAAATTGGTACCTCATTGGCAATGAATTCTGGTAAACGGTTATCCCCTCAATTTGTTGACATATGGCGTTTGTCTTCTGCTGCCCAATCTGACGTCAGCCAATTGCCACTTTCATTAATGCCGATTCAAAAAACGGAAGAATTTTTATCAAATATCGGTAATTTCACGTATAAAACGGCTATTCGTAATTTGGATGATGATCCCCTTACAGACGATGAATTAGATACATTAAAAAAGTATTATGAACAGGCTGCTACTATTAAGGATGAACTGAGGGAGGCACAATATTTATCTCTAAGAGATAATTTACGTTGGATGGAGATAGATACTGTATTACAATCAGATGATGACACATCTGATCATTCAATCATTTCAGGATTACAGACAGTGGAGGATGGAGTTACTGAGTTTATTGACGGCAATAAAGATAATCCTCTAATGTCACGAAAAGAGAAAGATTATACATTTAAACAAATAAGGGGTAATCGAAAAAGTGAAGAAGAAATTATTGATTTTAGCAAGGATCTATTTTCCATCAAAAATAAAGATGCAATTACAATAAGTAAGAGTTTAGAAGGGGCAGATGTGGCCAATTATAATGTGTTTTATGAAGATGAACAGGATGAAAAAAGTATTTTTATGGATGTAACAGAAAAAGGGGCTCATCCTGTCACGATTTTAGTTAATCGGCCACTAAATGAACAAAAAATTTCCTTAAATGAAGGCTTGAAAAAAGCAGAGAAGTATTTGAAAAAGTTTGATTACGAAAAAATGGATATTTTTCAAAGTCAGCAGTTTGATAATTATGGCGTTTATACTTTTGCCTACACAGAAGATGATATAAAGGTTTATCCAGATACGATTGTCGTTAAGGTTGCTTTAGATAATGGTGATATTATTGGATTCAATGCAAGAAGTTTTTTAATAAATCACCATGATCGTAAAATGGAGGAGCCTAAAATAACCGCCGCTGAAGCCGAATCTTTTGTGAATGGGCAGTTAAGATTACAGGACGAACATTTGGCTTTAATTGAAAATAGTGTTGGTGATGAAGTACTCACATATGCATTTTTGGGGACAATGGGTGATGAAACATATCGAATCTTTATTAATGCAATGGATGGTACTGAAGAAAAGGTAGAAAAATTAACGGGCACTGAAACTAATTTCGAAGTAGTGATGTAGCCGTTGGCAAGTCTATCTATACAACAGGAAATTAATATAATGAATGACAGGCCCCCATCTAAATTGTAAAAGGGTGCCTGTCATTTTTAAATTGATGAACATTCGTAAAAGTTGATTTTTTTTCACTAATTTGCCTTTTTTATGGTATGATTTATAGGAAAAAGTATCATGATTATTTGGATTAAATCCATTTATATGGAATGTCATTGGGGGAAATAATGTGAGGAAAGAAAGAGTAGTAAGAATTGCTATTGATGGTCCGGCAGCGGCTGGTAAGAGTACTGTTGCTAAACTTGTTGCTGAACGACTTTCAATTGTTTATGTTGATACTGGTGCAATGTATCGGGCTTTTACATTAAAAGTATTACAAACAAACACTGATATAGAAAATAATGATGAAGTCATCACCCTATTACATAACACGAATATTGAATTGACGTATCACGAAAATGGGCAGAGGGTGTTTTTAGATGGAGTAGATGTGACTGATGACATTCGTACCCATAAAGTAAACCAATATGTTTCAAAAATCGCCCAAATCAAAGAAGTACGTGAAGAGATGGTCGAACAGCAACGAAGATTTGCCAACAATCGAAGCATTGTAATGGATGGCAGGGATATTGGTACTCATGTGATTCCTGATGCTGAAGTCAAAATATTTTTAGTAGCGTCAGCCGAAGAAAGAGCGAAAAGGAGACATGAGGAAAATATTTCTAAAGGAGTCACTTCCGATGTGAAACAAATCACGAAGGAAATTGAGGAAAGGGATCAACTTGATTATACTAGGTCTGTTTCCCCATTGGTGAAAGCAGATGATGCTACTGAAATTGATACAACTTCTTTATCAATTAGTGATGTAGTAACATTAATTATTGAAGAGGCAGAAAATAATTAAAAGATAGAAAAACAAGTTAATCACCACTTGGATTTTTAATTATTGTGTGACTTTAGTCGTGACTCACTACAATTCATGGTATACTATAATTATCATTTTACATATAATTTTATACTTTTAATATAAACTAGTGTTTAGGAGTGGTACGTATGAGTGAAACAAATGAGATAAATGTCGGTGATCAAGTTACTGGACAAGTAGTGAAAGTAGATGAGTCCCAGGTATATGTTGATATCGGCTACAAAACGGAGGGAATTATTCCGATTAATGAGATATCTAATTTGCATGTTGATGATCCAGCTGAGTTCGTTAACATTGGTGATGAATTAACATTACTTGTCAAAAAAATTGATGATGAAGAAGTAATTCTATCTAAAAAAGTGCTGGATGCAGAAAAAGCCTGGGTGGATTTACAGGCAAAATTCGAAGCCGGAGAAATTTTTGAAACGACTGTAAAAGAGGTCGTAAAAGGTGGTCTTGTTGTTGATGTTGGACTTCGGGGATTTATTCCGGCATCATTAGTCGAAACTTATTTTGTTGAGGATTTTTCTGATTATAAAGATAAAAAGTTACTCGTTAAGGTAACTGACATTGATCAAGAACAAAATCGTGTCATCCTTTCCCATCGTGCTGTTGTTGAAGAGGAGCAACAGAAAGAGAGGATTTCAAAGTTACAAACACTTGAGCAAGGTGATATTGTTGAAGGAACAGTGCAACGGATTACAAGTTTTGGTGCCTTTGTTGATATTGGTGGGATTGATGGATTAGTACACATATCTGAACTAGATCATTCACGTGTTGAAAAGGTATCTGATGTGTTAGAGGAAGGACAAGTTATTAAAGTGGAAGTTCTATCCGTAGATCAAGATAGTGAACGTGTTTCACTGTCATATAAAAACACCCTACCAGGCCCTTGGACAAATATTGAAGACCGAATTAAAGAAGGGGATAATGTACAAGGAGTTGTCAAACGACTAGTAGATTTTGGAGCGTTTGTTGAAATAGAAAAAGGAGTGGAAGGACTCGTTCATATTTCACAAATTGCCAATCGACATATTGGGACTCCCCACGAGGTCCTTGAAGTAGGACAAGAAATAATGAGTAAGGTGTTAAGTGTTAGTGAAAGAGAAAAGCGTATTTCATTAAGTATAAAGGAAATTGAATTAGAGGAAGAACAAAGTCATATTGAACAATATGAAAAAGAAGATGACGACCAAGGTTTTTCATTGGGTGATATGATTGGTGATAAGTTAGATCAATATAAAAATGAATAAATGGTTAAAAACTTTTCCATAAATTATGCTGTAATGGAAAAGTTTTTTGATTAAAGTCATGTTAAATATCACATAATGATATAATAGTAGGTGATGTTTATGTTTGAACTGTTTTTAACTTATTGGTTCAGCTGGATACTATTTATTATCATTATGTTTTTTTGGGAAAAGGGACGGCTAAGATCATTTTTACTTTTTAGTATTTTAATTATGTTAATATTTTTCCCCGTCTATATAACGATTTTATCAATACGGATATCAATCGTTGTTTTCATTATGTTCATTATTTCAATGATTCTTTTTGTTAGAAAAAAACCGACTTATTTTCGGTTCTTAACTACTTTTTCTATGACGATTGGCTATATTGGTTTGTTGTTTTGGCAAAAGGTTTCGCCTATTTGGTTTTTTATGCCGACCTTTATGATGTTTTCGCTCATTATTGTAGGGGTGATTATTTTTTTGCAAAAGGGATTATTTGAACAAATTTCAAGCGTCATATTGTCTGTACTAGCTGCCCATTTTCTATATGATATTTTTTTACACGTATATGATCTTCATCATGAGTTGTCGAATGATGCTATTCTTACTATTAATTTTTCTACATTATTGTTACTCATGGTATACTTTTTACGGGCGAATTTTCAGAAGATATTTTAAGTCATATTGTTAATTCCTCACAAATTGTGAAACTTTCAGAGCTTTGATAGAATAAAGAATGTATGGAACCCTGCGATATATTTGATTAAGTATCGTTGGTTTTAGAGAAAGGATGTCTTCTCATGCCTAGGGCAACTGTCGCTATTGTTGGAAGACCTAATGTAGGAAAATCGACTATCTTTAACCGCTTACTCGGTGAAAGGATGTCAATTGTTGAAGATACACCGGGAGTAACGAGAGATAGATTGTATGGGGAGGCACAATGGCTCTCAACCCATTTTAGTGTTATTGATACTGGTGGTATTGAACTATCTGAAGAGCCTTTATTGTTAAAAATTCGACATCAAGCGGAAATTGCTATTGATGAGGCAGATGTCATTGTTTTTATCGTTAATGGGAGAGAAGGAATTACACCAGCTGATGAAGAAGTAGCAAAAATTTTATATAAGTCTAAAAAACCTGTTGTTTTGGGAGTTAATAAAATAGACTATCCAGAAATTCGTGATCAAATTTATGAATTTTACTCCCTTGGTTTTGGTGAACCTTTTCCGATTTCAGGAACACATGGGCTTGGAATAGGTGATTTATTAGATGAAGTTATTAGTCATTTTCCAAGTGAAGAAGATGAAATAATAGATGAAGGCACTATTTACTTTAGTGTCATAGGCAGACCAAATGTAGGGAAATCTTCCCTCGTTAATGCCATCTTAAATGAAGATAGGGTCATCGTTAGTTCGATGGAAGGAACGACTAGAGACGCGATTGATTCTGCTTTTGAAAAAGATGATCAGAAGTTTACCATTATTGATACGGCTGGAATTAGAAAAAGAGGAAAAGTATATGAAGCAACAGAAAAATATAGTGTGTTACGGGCGCTAAAAGCAATCGATCGTTCAGATGTTGTCTGTATTTTAATTGATGCAGAAACAGGAATAAGGGAACAGGATAAAACGATTGCTGGTTATGGCCATGAAGCTGGTAGAGGCATGGTTATCGTAGTCAACAAATGGGATACGGTTGAACGTAGTGAGCATGCCATGAAAGAATTTGAAACTTCAATAAGAGAACAATTTCAGTTTCTTAGTTATGCACCAATTGTATTTTTATCGGCAAAAACAAAAAAGAGATTACAAAGATTAATTCCAATCGTTAAATTAGTAAGTGAAAACCACGCAAAAAGAGTATCAACAAATATTTTAAACGACATTATCATGGATGCATTGGCTGTTAGTCCTCCAAAACCGGTCAAAGGGAAACGATTGAAAATTTTTTATACGACACAAGTCTCAGTGAAGCCTCCTACTTTCGTCGTTTTTGTGAATGACCCAGGGTTAATGCATTTTACTTTTAAACGCTTTTTAGAAAATAGAATAAGGGAATCATTCGGATTTATTGGAACACCAATTCATATTATTGCACGGAAACGAAGTTAAGGAGGAACTATTATGTCAACCATTGCTGTGTTAGGGGCAGGTAGTTGGGGAACCGCCCTAAGTATTGTGCTAGCAGATAATCATCATGATGTTAGATTATGGTCACATCGAAAAGAACAGGTGGATAATATCAATAGGGAAAAATTAAATCGTCAATATTTAGAAACTCAATTACCTAATAATATTGTCGCATATCATAGATTGGAAGATGCTGTTAAAAATGTCGATGCCATGTTGATAGTGGTGCCATCCAAAGCAATTCGTGAAGTATGTCAGAAGATCAAGGGCTTATTCCCAAAAAATATCCAGATTATTCATGCAACAAAAGGAATTGAACCAGAATCATTGAAAAGAATTTCCGAAATGATTTTTGAAGAGTTGCCTTTTTTAACGGAAGATCAATTAGTCGTACTGTCTGGGCCAAGTCATGCGGAGGAAGTTGGCAAGCGACATCCGACAACAGTTACTGTGGCATCAAGTAGTTTGGATGCAGCTAAAGATGTGCAACAACTATTTTCAAATGAGTTTTTCCGAGTGTATACGAGTGAGGATGTTGTAGGAATTGAATTGGGAGGGGCTTTAAAAAATATTATTGCTTTAGGTGCAGGCTTATCTGATGGGCTGGGATATGGTGATAATGCGAAGGCAGCCCTTATTACTAGGGGACTTGCTGAGATTACCCGTTTAGGAGTATCATTAGGAGCCAATCCATTATCATTTCTCGGGCTATCAGGTGTTGGCGATTTAATTGTTACTAGCACAAGTATCCATAGTAGAAATTGGCGTGCAGGAAATTTACTTGGTAAAGGAAAGCAATTGGTACAAATATTAGATGAAATGGGCATGGTTGTCGAAGGAGTTCGTACGACGAAAGCCGCATATCAACTTGCTAAAAAACAAAATATTGATATGCCAATAACATTTGGCTTATATGAAGTATTATTTAATGACAAAGATCCTCGTCTCATCGTGGAACAATTGATGAAACGATCAATGCGTGAGGAAATGGATGATTTAAGCCGTTATGTTGATTTAAATAAATAAGTAGTAATGCAGGGAAAGTAATCTATAGGATCCCGGTGACGACCTTAAAACGAAACGATATCCATTAGCAATTGAGTAAATTCTGTAATTTCTAGCCCATGGAGTCTGTGTGACCCGGCTTCACATAGACTCCTGTGGGAAAGGCAACATGGGAACGTATACTTAGATTGCTACGTCCTGTGGCAACGTCTACGATAGTGCATCCTGTACGTCGGAAAATACACTTCAGGAGTTAGCCTAGTGCAAATTTTTGAAGTTAGCTTAGGTTGCCCACGGAAAGCGAAGTGAAGGCGGTAAACACGGAAAACAATATTTTTTAATATATTTGTAAAACTAGGTATATGATGATGCTTTTCTTCTCTTAGAGCATAATATATAGTGTTACTGTAAACAAAATCTTGTGATGTAACGGGAAATTGTTTAGTCGCCCGGGATGTTTTGTGGCATTCCGGGTTTTAATATTTAAAAAAATATTCGGTTGTATGTTATGATACTAAATAGTGTGAAGTATAGATACTTTTTTAAAAAAAAAATTATTGTTAAATACTATTCATAGTTTTGTTGTTTAGGAGTGACAGGATGAGTGCAGCAGAATTAAAAGAAATATTATCCTTTGCCGGCATTGGACTACTAATTATGGCGATTGTTTTTATTCAATGGAGTAGGCGAAAACTAACCGGTGTTTTCCAAAAGATTATTTCACTCCTTGCATATTGTTGTTTAATCATCGGTGGGCTTATCGTTGTATTTATTGTTATTAGTGGGCCAACAGGTTAAAGAGGTGTCTTACAAATGAAAAAGACTATTATTGTTATGTTCGTTATATGTATATTTCTGTTGACAGGGTGTTTATATCCTAAAAGTGAACTGGCAAAAAATCAAATGCCGAATGAGCAACAGTTGGAAATGGTGCAAATTGCTGTGGATCAATATAAGGAGGATTCCGGTGGTTTGGTACCGATCAAAACAAAAGATAGTGATACATCTATTTATGAGAAGTACCTAATTGATTTCTCTGTTTTGAAAGACGAGCACTATATTGATGAAATACCTGGGACTGCTTTTGAGAATGGTGGAGTTTATCAATATGTCATTTTAAATCCTGAGGAAAATTTGCAGGTGAAATTACTCGATTTACGGACGACGGAAAAATTAAGGTCATTAAATGTAAAATTACATACGTATCGTTCAAAAAATGGCCATCCCCCATTTGGAAATCAAATAGAAAAGGGCATTTTCCAAATAAATCATAAAAAGTTAGGCTATGATGCTGAACCATATGTCGTTAGTCCTTTTACTAACAACAATTTACCATTTGTCATGGATTATAATGGGGAAGTATATATTGATTATCGAATTGATTTAAGGGAGGTAATGGAAGAATACCCTACACAATTTGAGGAAAATGAAGATATTAGAAGTATTTTGACAGAGAATTATCCATTCGTTCCAGCCTATTCGTTACCATACAAAATTAATGAAAATAATGAACCAGTTTTTTTGTTTGAAAATGGATAAATTTGATTTTGAATTTATTGATAAAGTAAAATTGATTTATCGTTGTAAATTTCTTCATTAAATCGATATTTCAAGGTGATAAAGGTGACCAATTAGTCACCATCAATGTTTTAAGTGACCACTTATTGTAAATAACATTAAGAGGGATCCTGAAACATTCAATAGTATTCGATGTTTAAGTTTACCGATTTTACGAATAATCAATAAAAAAATAAAGCGTCATTTATGAATCGAATCAAATGGGGATTGCTAGTAGTGATGGAAATATAATAGCGAAAAGACGGGCTTTGAGCGGTTAAAAAAACTTTCAATAACCAATCAATAACGGAACATAAGTTCTGTTATTGATTGGTTATTCTATTCAGTTATGATAAAATAAATATGTAGCCAAAAGTTATACGGGTGGCGGTTGTCACATGGATCCCTTTTCTTGTTTTTCTCAAGGAAAGGAGGTGAACAACTATGGAGATTTTCTTTGTATTTAGTAAAGAAGTGTTGAAAGGAATTGTACGTGCTATTAGCACGCATCTATTTCGGAAAACCTTTTTAGACAAAGAGAAAACCACCCGACGCCGTGACAAGCAGGGTGGTTCTCATAAAAACTAATCTTTTGTGACAACCACCGCCTGTACGGCTGAGGCTGCTAGAGGGAGGATGACAGTCCTTCCTCTTTTCTTATCTATATCCATTTTAACGTAAAAGCATGCAAAAATCAATGAACTTTGCTTTATTGGTTTCAACTGCTTAATAAAATTATACTAAGAGAATCCCCCAATGATAGCTTTTTTTATAAATTAATTAAAACTAGACTACATAAATTGGGATGTTTAAGGTGAAGTTTAAATTTCAAGTCAGAATCCACTCGCTTTTCGTGGGCAACGCTTCAACTAACTTCAAAAATTTGCTTTAGCAAATTTTTGAAATGGATTTTCGGCTGTTGCCCACGGAAAGCGAAGTGAAGCCGGTAAACACGGAAACAATAATTTTTAAATTTACATTTAGAAATTCTGTTAAACTGTAACTTTTTAAAAAGAGTAATTATGAAATT
>DKGO01000225.1 GCA_002453315.1 Caryophanales bacterium UBA6768
CTCAGCTAAAGATATCCATGGACGGCTAGTAGTGGGAGCAGCGGTTGGTGTGACAGGTGACACGATGGAGAGAATTGAAAAGTTAGTTGAAGCAGATGTTGATGTTATTGTCATTGATACTGCACACGGTCATTCTCAAAGTGTTATTGATCAAGTGAAAAGAGTACGTCAAGCTTACCCAGATTTAAATATTATTGCTGGAAATGTAGCGACTGCTGAGGCAACGAAAGATTTAATTAAAGCAGGAGCAAATATTATAAAAGTTGGAATTGGCCCCGGTTCTATTTGTACAACAAGAGTTATTGCTGGAATTGGTGTACCACAAATTACGGCAGTATACGATTGTGCAGAGGAAGCAAAAAAATATAACGTCCCAATTATTGCGGATGGAGGAATTAAATTTTCCGGAGATATTGTGAAGGCATTGGCTGCTGGAGCTCATATTGTTATGCTTGGAAGTTTATTTGCTGGTGTAACAGAAAGCCCCGGTGAAATGGAAATCTTTCAAGGAAGACAATTTAAAGTATACCGTGGTATGGGATCCATCACTTCAATGAAATCTGGCTCAAAGGACCGTTATTTTCAGGACGATAATGATGTGAAAAAATTAGTACCGGAAGGAATTGAAGGAAGAGTCGCCTATAAAGGGCCATTAAAAAATACAATGGAGCAATTAATTGGTGGTCTGCGAGCAGGAATGGGATATTGTGGTGCAAAAGATTTACACAACTTAAGGGAAGAAGCCAAATTTGTCCGAATAACGAATGCTGGTTTAATTGAAAGCCATCCACATGATGTTCAAATTACTAAAGAGGCTCCTAATTATTTATTAAATAATTAAAATAGTTTATAATTTTTAATTACTAAAATTGTATGATAAAATATGTATTGTTTAATTTAATTTGGAGGTAAGAATTTTGAAATATTTTAACCATATAAATAGGCTCTTAATAGTTGCTATCATAATGCTTGCAATTGTAATTGGCTTTCCATCACTAACAAATGCAGCATTAGATACAGTGGCTAAAACGGCGATTATCGTTGATGTAAATACTGGAAAAATATTATATGCAAAAAATGAAAATGAACCATTACCTCCAGCTAGTATGACTAAAATGATGACAGAATACTTAGTACTAGAAAGTATCGATCGTGGAGATATTACTTGGGATACTACGACACAAATAAGTGACTTTGTTTTTGATATTTCTGCAAATAACAGTTTTTCTGGAATTGGTTTACGAAAGAACATCGATTATACTGTAAGAGAGTTATATGAAGCAATGGCGATTAATTCTGATAATGCTACAACGATTGCATTAGCTGAACTGATTTCCGGAACTGAAGGTGAATTTGTCAAATTAATGAATAAAAAAGGGGAAGAAATGGGATTACCCGATTTTAAATTTGTTAACTCAACTGGGTTAGATAATAATTCACTAGGTGGAAGGCATCCTGAAGGTACAAATGAAGACGATTCAAATTTATTATCTGCAAAATCAGCAGCATTATTAGCCTATCATATCGTAAATGACTACCCAGAAGCATTAGATATTTCAAGTATTCCCGAAACTGAATTTGAGGAACAAATGATACGGAATTATAATTGGATGTTACCACATAATACGTCACACCTTGATCAATTTTATTATGAAGGTGTTGATGGGTTAAAAACTGGTAATACAGAGTTGGCAGGTTATACATTTACCTCTACTGCTAAAAGGGGTGATCGCCGCTTAATCACAGTTGTGATGAAAGCAAAAAGTGAAGCTGTTAGATTTAAAGAAACGGCCAAACTATTAGATTATGGTTTCAATGAATTCAAGGAGCAAGAACTATTTTCAGCTGGATACCAGCTAGAAGGTGAGTCGACTTTAAATGTAACAAAAGGAAAAGTAGATACTGTAAGTTTTGAACTTGAGAGCCCTATTACAAGCATGATAAAAAATAATACAGAAGATAATTATCATATTGAATATCATCTAGATGATAAATTATTGAATGAAAATGGAGAATTAACCGCCCCAATTGAAAAAGGGACGGTAATCGGAACCGCACAACTTGTAAATGATGGTGAAGATGAATATGGTTATTTAGTTGATGGAGAAGAACAGGTATCTGTTAACTTAATTACTACAGAGAAAGTAGAAAAGCAAAATTGGTTTAGTAGTATGATTGGCTCGATTGCAGGTTTTTTCAAAAACTTATTTAATGGGATTGTAGGAATTTTTAAATAAATTGATACATTGGTTAAACAGGTATCAAGATGGGGGAGAATGAAATGGTAAATTTTAAACATGGTGGAGTAATTATGGATGTCGTGAATGCAGAACAAGCAAAAATTGCTGAGGCTTCAGGTGCTGTTGCAGTTATGGCATTAGAAAGAGTACCATCAGATATACGTAAAGAAGGTGGAGTTGCTCGGATGGCTGATCCGACAATTACCGAGGAAGTCCAACAAGCTGTTTCCATTCCTGTAATGGCTAAAGGCAGAATAGGTCATATTGTTGAAGCAAGAGTTTTAGAAGCATTAGGTGTTGATTTTATTGATGAAAGTGAAGTATTAACACCAGCAGATGACGTATTTCATATTAAAAAATCAGATTTTAAAGTACCATTTGTATGTGGCTGTAGAAACATTGGGGAGGCAGCCCGCCGTATTGGAGAAGGGGCAAAAATGCTCCGAACAAAGGGAGAGCCTGGAACTGGAAACATCGTTGAGGCTGTTAGACATTTACGTCAAGTACAAGCGGAAATCAAACAACTAATAAGTATGAGCCCAGATGAAGTAATGGTTTTTGCGCGGGATAATCAAGCACCATATGACGTGTTAATGGAAATCCGCGACAAAGGCCGTTTACCAGTCATTAACTATGCAGCAGGAGGTGTCGCGACTCCCGCCGATGCCGCTTTAATGATGGAATTAGGGGCAGATGGGGTATTTGTTGGTTCGGGAATTTTTAAATCAGATAATCCGGAGAAATTTGCCTCTGCGATTGTCCAAGCAACAGCAAACTATGAGGATTATAAACTAATAGCACAATTATCCAAAAACTTAGGGTCAGCAATGAAAGGTCTCGAAATGAGCACATTAGTTGGTTCTGACCGAATGGCAGATAGAAGTAATTAGTCAAAACAGTTGCTTAAATAGGCCAACATGATATGATAAATAAAATTAAATATATCTTTTGTAATGATAGGAAATAGTAATGAACTGTTTTTTTCTAGAGAGTCAATAGTTGGTGAAAATTGACAAAAAACGTTGATGAATCCATCCTTGAACAAATTTATGAAAATAGATTCGGCCTTGTACCGTTAAAAACAATGAAAGCTGGAAGTCATTGACTTCAATTTGGGTGGCAACGCGGGAAAATATACTCTCGTCCCTTAATTTTGGGATGGGAGTTTTTTATATTTTTATAGGAGGTAAAACTTATGTTAGATCAAAAGCTATTGCGAACTAATTTTGATGAGGTAACAAATAAATTAAAAAAACGTGGTGAAGATCCTTCGGCATTATCTAGCTTTGGAGAATTGGATAAGCAAAGACGACAAATTATTTCTGAGGTGGAAGATTTAAAGGCTAAACGGAATGAAACATCTAAACAAATATCATTGTTAAAAAAGGAAAAAACAGATGCCTCTAAACAAATTAAAAACATGCAAGAAGTAGGTAAGAAAATTAAAAAATTAGATAATGAATTAGAGGTAATCGATGGGAAGTTAGAGAACATATTAATGTCGATACCAAATATTCCCCACGAAAGTGTTCCGGTAGGAGAAGATGAGGATGACAATGTTGAGGTAAGGCAATGGGGAAGCCATCCCGAATTTTCATTTGAACCTAAGGCCCATTGGGATATTGCAACAAATTTAAATATTCTAGATTTTGAAAGGGCTGCAAAGGTTACGGGAAGTCGTTTTGTGTTTTACCGTGGATTGGGGGCTCGTTTAGAAAGGGCTTTAATGAATTTTATGATGGACCTCCATGCAGAAGAACATGGCTATGAAGAAATGATACCTCCTTATATTGTTAATCGCGAAAGTATGACAGGAACCGGCCAATTACCAAAGTTTGAAGAAGATGCCTTTCTTATTAATGATTGGGATTATTTTTTAATCCCAACAGCCGAGGTACCTGTCACTAATTTTCATCGCAATGAAATTTTAAAGGAAACGGATTTACCAAAGAAATATGTTGCCTACAGTGCATGTTTTCGTTCAGAAGCCGGCTCTGCGGGAAGAGACACTAGAGGATTAATTCGCCAACATCAATTTAATAAAGTGGAACTCGTTCAGTTCGTTAAACCGGACGAATCATATGATGTATTGGAAAAATTAACACATGATGCTGAAAAAGTATTACAATTGCTAGAATTACCTTATCGTGTCATGAGCATGTGTACAGGAGATTTAGGGTTTACGGCAGCAAAGAAATATGATATTGAAGTGTGGATACCGACACAAAATGTGTATCGTGAAATTTCTTCTTGTTCTAACTTTGAAGATTTCCAAGCGAGAAGAGCCAGAATTCGCTATCGTAATAGTGATGATAAACTACAATTTGTCCATACTTTAAATGGATCTGGACTGGCTATTGGACGAACAATTACTGCAATATTGGAAAATAATCAACAAGAAGATGGTTCTGTCGTTATTCCAAAAGTGTTACAGCCGTATATGGGTGGGAAAAAGATCATTCAATAAATCATAGTGGACATATTAATAACTATGTCGGTTGTATTTCATCTCAATAATTTAATTATATTTTAGCCTATATTATTAGCAAAAAGGTTAACCATTTTTGATTCCCAACTTCTAATAGATAATTAGACCGTCACAAAAATGTCGGTCTTTTTTATCTTTATTTGAGAAAATTATCCTATAATAATAGATGGAGGGATTATGATGGAACTACACATACAATCAACAGAGATAACGGATTACTTGGGAAATATTGATGGAATAATCGAGTTAGAAGACCAGTTAATAGTAGCAAAGGTACAGGATATTATAGAAAATAACTTTAGCCTAGAAAAACAAGCTGAAATAGCCTTTCAATTTGTACGGGATCAAATTGAACATTCCTTTGATACAAAAAGTAAAAGAATAACGATAAGTGCATCAGATACAATAAAGAATGGGGAAGGAATTTGTTTTGCGAAATCCCATTTATTAGCGGCTTTGTTAAGGGGATTAGGTATTCCAACTGGTTTTTGTTATCAACGGGTTTTACGAAAAGGTACTATTGAATCGGGCTATGCACTTCATGGCTTAAATGCGCTTTACTTGGAGGAACATGGATGGTTTCGTGTAGATCCAAGAGGAAATAAACCTGGTATTCAATCGGAATTTAATATGGAAGAAGAGCAACTTGCCTATCCCATTCGGGAGCATTTAGGAGAAGTTGATTACCCACAAGTATATACAAAACCCCTTGAAACTGTGATTAATTCCATGGAAGATTCTGAGGATTGTCATGCTTTATTTTTTAATCGACCGGAAAAAGTTAATAACAAAATTAATAACAGCATTTAAGAGTTATTTACTTTCCGTCTTTTATTCGAATGATTTTGTATCTATTCTATTTTAGTCGGCAAGTTATATGCACAATCTAAGATAGATTTGTGAATTCAAACATGGGAGGGACTTGATTTTGACTAATTTTTCATCGCCAGGATGAGTAGTTGAATTCCTCTTAGTCCACAATTATGGGTGGTAGATTTCCCTCGTCGGATAGATTGTTTAACTTATCTTATAAGGCCATATTGCTCTATATCTAGCCATATTATCTTTAATGTACGACGAAGTGCTTATTGTTACAGCACAAATAGCTTCAACTATTTGTCTTACTTTTAAAGCTGCTTTATATATTGCTGCAATATTTTGGAAAATTAAATTCTACTTGAGGGATTTATATACCTCATTATTATTTTGTCTGAACAGCAACCTTAATCTTTGCATAATACGATTGACTATTTTTACCAATATATATATTACTAATTCCCAGTAATCGATCTTTATTATTTTCAAAAAAAGGGAGATCTTTACTCGATATGTTACCAATTATTTGTCTGTTCACTATGACAGCCATACCCTCTATACCTTTTAAAGCATAGGGTTTTATTTCAACATCTAATTTTTTATGGAACGGTCTTTTGTTCTCTATTATCGCCTGCAATATATTTTGTCTAGGTGTACCATCAATATTTTCAGATGTTACCCCTGCTATCTTGAATTCCCGTTTATAAATTTTATTTTCGGTTTCTTTGCTTCGTTTATTCTTTTTAAAAAAATTTAATAAACTCATTATAAGTATCATTCCTTCGGCTGTGCTCAAGGCACAAAATTAATGAAATAACCTCATTCTTTTAAAAAAATTGTAACGGTAGCCATTGTTTTTCTCTTTAACCGACTTGAAAATCAAAATCTTAGAAGATGTGGTTTCTAATTGACATAAAAATCATAATCATGTATATTATTATTTGTTGTCTGGAGGAATACCCAAGTCTGGT
>DKGO01000218.1 GCA_002453315.1 Caryophanales bacterium UBA6768
TTAATTGTTGTAGTAAATCATCATTCATGTTTTGTTGTTTCATGATTGCTTTAATTTTATTAATGGTTAATGAATTCACGTATATCTTGCCCCTTATTATACAATATCGGTACAATGCCAATTTTTTTTGAATCAAAACAATTTCACCTTTGCATGCTTCAGTCAACTAATGCTTATTCATTTCCTTATAGGTTACCAGATTACTAGCTATAAGAAAATAATAAAATTTTAAGTTTACCTAAAATTCCTTTTATTTTTCATTTGATTGTTGTGATTTAAATCATGTTTCTAAACGATTATGTAGAATTGTCTTGTTGATTGAATTTGCCCTTTATATGTCAAAACCCTAATGGTAGAACCCGTCCATCGTTACCCCCATCGTTTTACCGGAAACCAACCAACTAATCATCGTCTGGCTTGGACTACTTTAACTATAATAACTTTACTTTTGATATTTAGTCCATCTATAATCATTTGTGGGAGTGAATATGGATGAATAAAAAAGACATCGCAACAATCAAAAAACAATTCAAGCAGGAAAATTTCCATTTACATATCCATCAAATTTTAAATGTGTATGTCCAAAAAGAAACAAGGGACATTTATCATACGGAAAGCCAACATTTTTCCATGTTAGAAGAAGACACACAACAATTATTTTTCACAAATTTTAAAAAGGTATTGACTGGTCAGCTTGGGAGTAAATTATACGAATTAAAATTTACTAGAGAAGAGGGAAATTCAACCCAAGATGTTTTATACAATGCCCTTGGAGAAGATAATGTAGATAATTTCGAGGAAAATATGATAGAAATGGTTGAAAAAATGTATCGTGTAAAAACATACGATTTTGATACAGTCGTCACCTTTATTTCTGGAAAATTCCGTGCACCAATAAGGCAAAAAGAAAATGCCTTTGGTGAGGAGAAAATCGATGGAGATTTTCTCTGTGATTTCATTCTTTGCAGTGTCAATAAAACAAATCCACCAAAGAGAGAACTTATTTTTGATTATATTGAAAAAAGTTTCAAATCACCGACAAATGTCGATCCAATTATTAATATGACGTCCCCGATTGGTGGATTTTTATTTCCAACCTTTCAGGACGGGATCACGAATGTAAATCATATTTTGTATCGGGCAAATAAGACAAATGAATTAGATACGTTATTTATTGAAGAGGTATTACAATGTGAATCAACCCTTACAAGCCAAGAGGATAAAAATAGTTTTGAGTTAATCGTCAACCATGTGACTAATCATAAGATAAACACAGAAACTATTTCCGCCATGTATGAAGAAATAGAAAAAATTGTGGAAATGCAAAAGGAATTTAATGAGGATGAACCGGCAACGATTGATCAACAAGATGTCGAACGGATTTTAAAGCAGAGTGGCATCGGGGAAATAGATACAGAAAAGGTAAAAAAGGCCTTTACAACGGTTGTTGCAGACGAACAACATGAATTTAAAGCTGATAGTCTTATCCCTAAAAAAATCAATATCAATACGGAAAACGCCAAAATAGCACTTACTCCTGACCAACTTCATAACTTAAAATATGTCAATTACAATGGTCGGAAATGTTTATTAATTGAAATCGATGATGAGGTAAATATCGAAGGATTTTTATTAGAAAATAGTCATTAATTTGATTGTTTACTGCCTAATCATTTGTATCAATACGTTTTCAATTGCACCATAATGGATAAATTTGTTAAAGTAATAAACAACATAAGAGAATACCATGATGGATAGAATTTAATATCTAGTATTCTCTTTTTAATTTATAGAAAACTAGTTTGATTGTTTTCCATGCATTTAGTATTTTTCTATTTACACGATAACGTTGGTTGGAAGTTCCAAGATTTTAACACCTTGCTATGAAATTGCATGTACAAATCAATAGCGAACACTATATAAAAATTCAAAGGTTGTAAAGCATGTGGGGCAAATTAATATTAAAGGGAGAGTGGTTTTATGAGAAGTTTTTTAATTTTACTTAGTATTTCTTTCGTCTTTTTATTATTAATTTCTGCCTGTGGAGGTAATAATGATTCTTCCAATTTTTCTGACTCTGCTGTGGCACTTGGTGAGGAATTCATAGAAAAATTATATACGATTGATGATGAATCCCTTCTTGAATTTGATGAGGGTAATGTAGAGTCACTTTTAAATTATCAAAATAACTTTTCATCTTATTTCACGGAAAGCGAATTTAAAGATCTGTCAGTAAATAGATTTTTCTTAATGCCTCAAGAACTGGCTTTTAAACAGGATCTTACCACTTCTGTACAAAATATTGAATTCGAGAAATACAATCGTGACGAATCTGAAAATGATTCGCTTGATTTTAAATTTTCTTTTACATTGAAATTTACGGACAATGAAGGGAATGAAATTGACAAACTAGAAATGACGGGTCAGATGACGGTTGTGAAAATCCAAGACATGGAGAAAATTGATCGGTATCATGATAGTAAAATTCCAATGGATAGGTTAAATTCATAAGATAATTTTAGACTTCAGGTGTCATTGAGCTATTTATTTATGGATTTACTTTAACACATTTAAATTTTTTAAAACCTAGGTTATTAAGTAGATTTATAAAGGAACTAAAGTATAAAGATAATACGGTGTAGTATTTAACGGAAATAACGTCAAATATTGCACCGTGCTTGTTTTCTGAAAGTTAAACGATGGTGGGTATAAAAAAATGAATTACAATATAAATGTAAAAAAGTTTTGACATAACTTGTGATAACATTAAATGTAAAGATATTTTGACATATGTAAAGGGTGTTTTGTTTATTAAAGTTATTGTTCCTTTAGTTGCGGGTTTAATTTTATTTTATATTGTTGGTTGGGCTACTGGAAATTAAGATTACGGTGGTGTAGAAACGGAGGATGATGAACGTTCGCAATTAATAAAACAAAAGGCAATTGTAAGTAGCTGGATATTATTATTGATGTTTCAAACTTTTTACTTTATATTTAATTTTTTCAAATTAAATAAAGTTATACCTAATTTAGAATATCCAGAGTTGTTTTACCTACTGCTTTTGGTTGGTAGTTATTTTGTCTATTATCGGGATTATAATAGACTGTTGAGTAGCAATGAAAAATAAAATTTTAAACTTCGAAAAAGCAAAGATCTTACTCAGGAACAACAGCAAGGAAAGGTAATGTTACAAGACAAACAGTTAATGCTATAGTAAATGACCAATATGACCCTACATTGCAATTAGCTTTTAAAATAGCAAATGTGCTTAACAAAACTGTTGATGAACTTTTAATCAGTAGACTTAAACCAATTACATATGTGGTGTTTGTAAATTGCAAGAAATGTTGACTACCATTGAGATTGTCTTAAAGTATTTAAAATCAGTCGATTGGAGAGCTAAGCATGAATAGAGATATTCGTCTATCAGAGAAATTATTAGTTTGGGGATATATTTTCATATTGATATTTATGATTGTACAAGACTTGGTTCCGATGGGAACATTAAATGATGTTGAGGCTATTGCTTCAGTAGAATCACTCAATGAAATAATAGTAACAACTCTTATTGGTGTAGTCCAAATATTACTTATATTAGGGGGAGTACTATTATTTATGGGGAGAAAATATCCCCTCTTGGTAAAAATCTGGTTGATTGTTCATCCAGCAAGTATTTTGTCGGGCGCTATCATGTCATGGTGGATTCCATACTTTTTCGGAACTGGTACGGAAGAAAAAATAGAAAGGTTTAATATTATGTTTGAAAATACGCATTCTTTCCTGCCTGTTATGAACGGCATAGTACCAAATACACTTCACACCTTATTTCATTTGATGCTGCTAATCTGTATCATTTTAACAGGCTATATTTTTTTAACTAAGAAAAGTAAGGATAAAGGGATTGAAAAGGATAAAACCCAAGCTAGTCATTAATTGGGCACTATTGCAAGAATTGGGAACATTAAAAACAATGTAACAAAAGGAACTGAAATTCCGATCATCTTTTAGTTTGTTAAATTTATCGTTAATTCCGACACAAACTTGTGTTAATACCGTAATAATTAATGTTATTTTTAATGCTTTATTGCAAGTTTGGCAAAACTCATTAAACTCATGAAATTGAAATTGTATTACCTTCTATGATAGTACTGAAAAAATCACTCTCCATCATAGCATAGATTGTGAAACTATTATTTCGTTTTTGTATTTACCTTAAATGAAAACCCGTTAAAATAAATGGGGAGCCGTGGTATCAAACATCTTAATGTCGTTATCAACATATCAGTAAAACATTTAAAAAAGGACGACTAAGGATCATCATACATTCTCCAAATGGCCATGAAAAGGTTACCTTAGTGCAAATTCTAATGTTGTTGGACCAATGTGACCTGTTCTATAATCTCGTAAAATTATTTCCGCTACTTTATCCATGTTTATTTGAGCACCTTTTTCAAGGGCACCACGAGTTTTACCTATTTGTTGGAATACTTCCCACATATCCCCTATCTCCAATTTTCCAAACCTAGCTTCTAATTTTTCTGGATAATAGGTGGCTAAATGTTGAATGACAAATGCTGCAACATCTTGAGTCGGAACTAATTCATATTTAATAGAACCGATTGCGGCTAAGGTCATTCCAGTCTTTTCGTCTTCAAATTTTGGCCATAAAATTCCTGGTGTATCTAACAATTCAAATGTTTGATCGACCTTAATCCACTGTGGTTGCCTTGTGACACCTGGTCTGTCACCAATTTTGGTAATTCTTTTATTGGCAAGACGGTTAATTAATGTTGATTTTCCTACATTGGGAACACCTGCAATGAGTATTCTTAATGATTTTTTCTGAATACCTCTTTCTAGTCGTTTTTGTAAAATTCTTTCACCAGCCTCGTGCAGTAATTGTAGGAAAATTGTTATA
>DKGO01000014.1 GCA_002453315.1 Caryophanales bacterium UBA6768
TATTTACCTAAAGTTAATACACTTTATTCAATAATAATAATAGATGAATTATTAGAAAAACAGTATAATAAGCATAGTAAGATAAATTTACGTAATTGTTTAATGCAAAATATGACTTATTTTGATAATAAAGGTATATGGTATCCTGTTAATGAAGAGGTAAAACATCAATTAAAATCTGTACACGAAACTAAATATATTAATTTAAAAAATGACACATGGGTAATAGATGATGTTCAGAATGAATCAACATATGAAAAGAGAATTAAAGGATGGCTTGTTGAAAAGCAATGGATGTAATTGGAGGGGAAACACTGTGGCTCCATATGAGAATGAAAATAAGACAAAAAATCATTTAGATACAATTAATGAAATAATTAAAGCGGAGGAACAGATACAAAAGTCGAATGAAAATATTGCAAAATATGAAAAAAGAATTTCTCAAATTAAAAAAAGTAGTACTTGGCGATATTCTATTGTGTATCGAAAACTAACAGGCCTTTTAAACAAGCTGTTTAAAAGGGATGCTAATTTATCAAGAAAACAAAGGTTAAAACTTTTAGAAAACGAAAATTACCAATTAAAAATTGAGATAGAAAACAAAAAGGAATCATTAAATAAACTCGAATTATTAGATCCTGAATTAAATAAACACGATGTGCACAAAATTTTAAAAGGATTGAAAAGGGATGGAGTACTTTTTAATTATCTGGAAGACCTCATGGAATCAAAAGAAAAACAATTAAAAAATATTAACGAAGCCCTTATTTATGCAGCCCGATTATATATGAAAGAAAGGCCTTATAAAAAAGATTACATTTACAAATTAATAATCAACCATTTGAAAATAGAAGACATCCCGGAATTTATGGTTCGGTCTGGCTTAACAAATGAGCCGATTCCTTTACAAGTAGCTTCCTTTAGGGGGAGTTTAACGCTGAGAATGCGACAAAAACAATTAACTGGTTATTTACCTGAATGGGAATTAGATGATAAACGGAAAGGTTATCATTTTGTTAGTAGGTTTAATATAGAGTTTCCAAAATTATCAGAAGGGACCTATAGCATTGATCAAATTCCACAGATAGAAGGAATTGTCATTAAGCCAGTGGATGGTGCTGGAGCAAGAGGTGTATATATCGTTCATGACTTTCATGATATATTTGACGTAAAACGTTCCGTGCATTTACATAATTGGACTGAATTAATTCAACAAATGAAGGTCGATTTAAAGTTAAAAGCAGTAGAGAACAATGAATGGATGCTAGAGGAAATTATTTATGAAAACCGCGATGACAAAAAGTTAGCCAAAGACTTTAAGTTTTATTGTTTTTATGGACAGGTTGGTTTAATTTTGGAAATTACCCGAGAACCGGAAATCCGCCATTGTTGGTGGACATCATCAATGGAAAGAGTTTCCGTCGATAAATATAATGAAAGTTTGTATGATGGGACAGGCGTGTCTGAAGGGGATATAAAAATGGTAGAGAAACTTAGTTTAAGTATACCTGCTCCATTTATACGAATTGACTTTTTACAATCTGAAAATAAACTTATTTTTGGCGAATTTACTCCTAAACCAGGTAATTATGATGAATTTTCAAAAGAAATAGATCAGCTTCTTGGAGATTTTTTTCTAGAGGCAGAAGCAAATTTAATGGAAGACTTAAGAAGAGGAAAGAAATTCCCACTATTTAATGAACTTACACAAGAAAATTAACCAGTTCACATGTAGACTAAGCTATAGGGGGTTTTATTGTTGGACAAAGTGAATACGAACTGGCTACCACATTTATCGCCGGAAATAGTAAGTGATATAAAAGGAAACTATCTTGATGCATACGTTGTTGCATTAGAAGGTTGGCGCCGTGGCTTAACATTAAAATGGCATGTGAAAGATTCAGAAAAATTTAAAGATATGAAAACATGGTATGTTGATCGACCAGGACAACTCTTTTCGTTACATTCTGAAAAAAGATCACACTATTTTTTTCGAACACGTGGTGATTTAGTGCCGAATAAGGCAGTAGAAGATGGAATGGATAAGCAGAAAACGAAAGAAATATTGGGTAAAGCTAAAGTTCCCGTCCCCCGTGGGAGGTCTTTTAACAAGGATGATGATCGGGATGAAATTTTTAGATATGTAAGGGAACTTGGATTTCCGGTAGTAGTAAAGCCGACAGAAGGTAGTTTCGGTCGTGGGGTTATTACAGATATTTCTTCCAATGATGAATTACAACAAGCCATTGATTATTTATTTGATGATAGATTAGAAAATGAAATCATTGTTGAACAATTTATTTTAGGAAGAGATTATAGAATATATGTAGTTGGAAATGAAGTAGTTGGAGCAATTTTGCGCCTACCTCCAAATGTAATTGGTGATGGTGTAAGTTCAATTAGTACGTTAATTGACTTAAAAAATAAAGAGCGAAATAAAAATCCGAGATTAATGGATTGTCAAATCAAAATAAATGATGAACTTAATGAGTTTATAAATAAAAATGATTACACAGTTAAATCGATTCCTGAAAAAGGTGAAGTTGTCAATTTAAGTAATAAGGGCAATGTTTCTATTGGTGGCGATCCAATTGGGGTGTTAGAAACACTCTCGTCTTCTGTAAAAAATTCAGCGATTAGGGCCTTACAGGCAATAGAAGGTTTAGAACATGGTGCAGTAGATATCATTGTAGAACAAACAGATAGTGGACAAGAAAACAGTTATGTAATTGAACTAAATCCTACTGCACAATTAGGTGGAATTATTTTTCCTTATAAAGGAGAACCAAGTGATGTGCCAAAAGCGATAATAGATTTTTATTTTCCCGAGACAAAAGAAATACATACCGAGAGGGAAAAGATATATTTTGATTTTTCAGATGTTTTGGAACCATTAAATTCAACACAGGCTGTTATTTCAACAGTTTCACCACCTCCAGTCGGTGAAATATTAATGAAAAAATATATCGTAAATGGTGATGTAGTTGATATTGGATACCACCTGGGTTTAAGAAAACAAGCATTTGAAAGGAAATTACATGGATTTGTATCTGTTCTACAGGAGGATACAATTGAAATAGTAGTTGCAGGCACTGAAAGTAAACCTATTGATGATTTTAAAAATGGTATTTTAGAAGATGAAGAAAGAGCGATGGTTACCGAAATAAAGGAAGAACCATATACTGGTTATGTAAATGTTGGATTTGATTCAAGAATAATTAATAAGATGCTTATTGAGAAATTGGCTAATTTGGAAAATGAAATTGTTAGTACCAATGCAAACATCCAGCAACTCGAGGTAACTTATAAAAATTTAATTCAAAGTAATTCCTGGAAGGTTTCTTATCCTATAAGATGGATAGGTGCAATGTTAAAACCTTTTAAGGTAAAATAAATGGATGGTCATTTTTGAAGGGTGATAATCGTTGGGATATAGTAAAGGAGTAAGTCTACCACAATTAACGGAAGATATAGTTGTTAATGCTAGAAAAACTAGATTAGATGCATTTGCTGTTGCACTTGAAGGTTGGAGGAGAGGTTTAAAATTAAAGTGGTATACGAAGGACTCCAACCACTTTGATAATATGATTGTCTTTGGTGTCAATCCACCGGGAAGATTATTTTCCTTAAGCTCTAATGAAAAAACTCACTATTTTTTTCGAACTCGTGGTGATAAAGTAACAAATGAAGCGGTTGAATTAGCTGCTGATAAGGGAATCACGAAGGAAATATTAGCAAATAGAAATATCCCTGTCCCAGAAGGAAAAGGGTTTAGTGAAGAAGCAACGGACGAGGAAATAATCGAATTTAGTAAAACATTAACTTTTCCACTTGTTTGTAAACCTACTGATGCAAGTTTAGGTATGGGAGTTGTTACAAATATTTCGAGTAATGAGGAATTCATGCGTGCATTACATTACATTCGCCATGAATTAGAGTATGGGGAAGTCATAGTGGAGCAACATGTGCAAGGCAAGGAATATCGTTTATATGTTATAGAAAATGAAGTAGTAGCAGCATATAATCGAATACCAGCAAACATTACGGGAGACGGAGAACATACAATTGAAGAACTCATTGAACTGAAAAATTTTGAACGCCGTAAGAATTCCCGTTTAAATAGTTGTTTAATTAATGTAGATAAGGAAATTATTGAATTTATTGCAAAGAAAGGCTATAGACTTTCTAGTGTACCCCAAAAAGGTGAATATCTATTATTAAGAGAGAAAACGAATATTTCGATTGGTGGAGATCCAATTGATGTTACGGATGAAATTTCTGATGAAATGAAACAAATAGCCATTCAATCCATAAACGCCATTCCAGGACTTTATCATGCTGGGGTTGATATAATCAATGATGTTGATGAAGATGGAAATTCTCTTTCCTATGTCATTGAAATAAATGCAACGGCGCAAATAGGTGGTATATTATATCCACTAAAAGGCAAAGCAAGAAATATTCCGAAAGCAATAATTGATTATTATTTTCCAGAAACAAAAGGGATTGATACAACTAATTCAAAAATTTACTTTGATATGTCAACAATTCTTGAACCTATGGAAAACAGATCAGCATTGGAAGTAGAGGTTACACCCGCACCCCTTGATAGATTATATGCTAAACAATACACCGTAATTGGTAAGGTTCAAAAGGAAAGTTATCATAATTGGTTAAAGCAAAAGGCATTAAGGATGGGCTTACATGGCTCTATAGAGAAATATGGTTTTGATCAAATTAGTATTATCGTAGCCGGGACTGATAGATCTCTCGTAAACAACTTTAAATCAGTGATAAAAGGATACCCAAAAAGTTCAAAAGTTAAAAAAATAAGGGCTCGAAAATGGCGAGAACCAATAACGGTTGGTTTTGAAATTGTTGAATCATTTAACATAAAAAAATATCATTCGACACAAAATGCCTTAAGGGTCATGGAAAGAGAATTTGTGAGAGTAAAAAAACGTGAAAACAGGTTGGAAAAGGATATAAATCACGTAATTAACAGTAGATCCTGGAAACTTACAAGTTTTTTGAGAAATAAAAACGATTATATTTAATAATTCAAGTTTATATATTTATTTGCTTATTGAAACGGAGTTGGTAGATTGAACAGACCTATAGGAATTATCGATTCCGGTATCGGTGGACTAACTATATATAAGGAAATGATGAATGAATTTCCATATGAAAACCTTATTTATGTTGGTGATAATAAAAGGTGCCCTTATGGTTCAAAAAATAGGAATGAAATAATAAATTTTACTTGGAATATGGTAAAATACCTTTTAACTAAGGATATTAAATTGTTGGTAATCGCTTGTAACACAGCATCTTCTTATGCATTAGAAATAATAAGAAAGAATGTGAAAATACCCGTTATTGGTGTTATATTTCCAGGGGCAAAGGCGGCAATAAAAAATACAAAAAGTAAAAATATTGCAGTTATTGGGACAGAAGGAACTATAAATAGTGGTGCATATCAAGATACTCTTTTAAAAATTTGTCCAAATTTAAATATAAAGTCATATTCTTGTCCTTTATTTGTTCCATTAATTGAAAAGGGAGTGCTAAGTGGTCCGGAAATAAACAAAGCAGTTAAGGAATCACTATCACCAATTAATAAAATTAATGTTGATACATTAATTTTAGGTTGCACCCACTATCCACTAATAAAGGATATTATTGCCAATGTAGTAGGAAATTCAGTTAATATAGTTTCATCGGAAGAAGAGACAGTAAAGGAGGTATTCACTAAGTTAAAGAATAACAATTTATTTAATAAAACAAATTCTATCGGAAAATATAAAGTTTATACTACCGGTAATATTACCTCATTCCGGATATTGGCAGATATAATTTTTTGTCGTAAATTAAGGATGGAAACTAAATATATAGATATTCCAATAACAGAAAAGACCTGCGGTAATATGT
>DKGO01000015.1 GCA_002453315.1 Caryophanales bacterium UBA6768
GCACCTACACTTGAGGAGATTAAAGAAATTTTACGGATGACAGAAGATGGAACGGATGAAATTATTTCAAAGCGTTCTAAAATTTTCAATCAACTTAACTTGAACTTAGATAAAATAAAGCTTCAAGATCTTTATGAATTAATACAAACCCACCCGGGATTATTGCGCAGACCTATCATTATTGACGAAAAACGTCTTCAAGTTGGTTACAATGAAGATGAAATTCGCCGGTTCTTGCCTAGGAAAGTTCGAAACTTTCAATTGAGGGAAGCGCAACGACTTGTAAATTAATAAGAACATCTGTGTCGATAACATGCTCTGTGGAGAAACTCTTCAGGGCTATTTTTATTAATGTTTCCCGAAACAATTTAAAATTCCGCGCCTTTTTATTTCCAAAAGTACACGTTTTATCATAAAATAAATAATACAAACTATTTTATATATTGACAAGGAGTTGATTGTCAAAACTCGGAGATTCATTCCCTTCCGAGTATTGAGGAGTAGAAGGGAGAGAATGTTAAATGGAAATTGAAAGAGTCAATGATCACACGATTAAGTTTTTTATATCATATCGAGATATTGAAGATAGAGGATTCGATCGTGAAGAAATTTGGTACGATCGTGACCGTGGAGAAGAGCTTTTTTGGGACATGATGGATGAAGCGGCAAATGAAGGTGATTTTGAATTAGATGGTCCTCTTTGGATTCAAGTCCAAGCATTTGAGAAGGGCCTCGAAATTATTGTAACGAAAGCTAGATTGTCGCACGATGGAGCTAAATTGGAATTACCAATATTGAATGATGATAAAGAAGCGGAAATTTCAATTGAATACAGAACTGAAAGAGCGAATACCCCTGTTGAAGGCGGCGAGAAGCAACAAGTGCTTAACGATGAAAGCTACCTGTTTACATTTGAAGAGTTCGAAGATATTATTCAGTTGGCTCATAGTTTTGAACATGAAGACATCTATTCGGACCTTTACGTGATGGAGGATGTTTATTACATTAACCTGACTTTCACCGAATCAAGCGAGGAAAACAAGGATCAAGTAAGTAGAGTATTGGAGTTTGGATCTCGGTCCAGATTGACGCTCCACCGACTACAAGAGTATGGCAAGCGCTTAATGAAAAAGAATGCGCTGCAACAAATTGAAAATTTATTTAGCATATAATCCGCATCTCCTCATGAGCTGCGGTTTTTTATGTTTATTAGGCACATACAGACTTGCTTCATGACATTTGCTTCACCATTTGTTACAGTTAATATATTAGGTCGTTTGTAAGGGAAAAAGGGGAATTCAAAATGAAGAATCGATTACAACTTTTTCTTGTAATTTTAACTATTGTCCTCCTATCTATATTATATAAAAATTTATTAGGTCATTGGATTCCGACAGTTTTTAATATTATTATGTCGATTGCCGCACTTTTTATCGCGATTCTCATTTTTTTCGAAAATCGTCATCCGTCCAGTACAGTTACATGGTTAATTGTCTTAATTTTATTTCCTCTCGCAGGCTTTATTATGTATTTTCTAATTGGACGTAACTTTCGAAAAAAAAGAATGTTTAAACAAAAAGCAATTCAGGATGAACGAGCATTTTCAGACGTGCATGGCTCAAAGGTTCTCAATGAAAAAATGTTTGCCAAAATGGGTGATGATCACCAGTTGCTTTTTCGATTGGCACATAAACTTGGAAAAACTCCTATATCTTTTCAAAGTGAAAGTGAAGTTCTCACGGATGGTGAACAAACATTTGGTAAAATCATTGAATGTTTGAAAACAGCAAGAGAATATATTCATCTCGAATACTATATCGTCCGCGATGATCAAATCGGACAAGAAATAAAGAATATTTTAATTGAGAAAGTAAAGGAAGGAGTGGAAGTTCGATTTTTGTACGATGCGGTTGGAAGTTGGCAGCTTTCAGATAAATATGTTGAAGATTTACGTGATGCAGGAGTTCAAATGGAGCCATTTTTCCCTGTTGTTTTTCCATTTTTCAATAACAAAATTAATTTTCGAAATCATCGTAAAATCATCGTAATTGACGGAAAATATGGTTTTGTTGGTGGATTAAACATTGGTGATGAATATTTAGGTAAAGATGATTATTTCGGGTTTTGGCGAGATACGCATTTATTTGTTCAAGGAGAAATTGTTCGCAGTTTACAGTTAATCTTTATACAAGATTGGTTTTACATGACAAATGAAAAATTGATATCAGAAAAATATACTTCCGTAGAAATGCTTGATACGTTAAACATGAGTGGTGTTCAAATGGTTGCGGGTGGACCGGATCACGAATGGGAAGTTATAAAAAGTCTCTTCTTTTCGATGATCGCGTCAGCGAGAAAATCAATTTGGATTGCTTCACCTTATTTTATACCAGACGATGATATTCTCAGTGCGTTAAAAATCGCTTCGTTAGCTGGAATTGACGTTCGATTACTCGTACCATCAAGCCCTGATAAAAAAATTGTGTTTTATGCTTCTAGGTCTTATTTTCTCGAGCTTTTAGAAGCGAACGTCCGAATTTTTGAATATGAAAAGGGATTTTTACATAGTAAAGTTGTCATTGTGGATGATGAGCTTGCTTCAATTGGGACATCGAATATGGATATGCGTAGCTTTCATCTAAATTTTGAGGTGAATGCATTTTTGTATCGAACCGGAAGCACAAGAAAACTTGTAACGGATTTTATTAACGATATAAAAGTCTCCAAGGAATTACATGTCGAATCATTTAAAGAGCGCCCACTTATTGAACGTATTATTGAATCGACATCACGCCTTTTATCCCCGCTCCTATAATGACAAGCGGGGGAAAGACTCGATTTTATCTGACTAGCTTTCTAGGTGGTCCAAGCTTTTTTACAGGTGTTCTTACATGTTGGATGACATTCGGGTCTCGGCGATGTTGATCCATTAAATCACGATATGTTTTTATCATATTATCGAATTGGTGTCGATTGATTTGTTTTGTAGCATATAGGGAGCAAGCATACATGTAGGCAACTGAAGCAGTATCGATATGAACGTTTACATCTACGTCCGAATTTCCACTACCGTGAATAGTAGATTGCAATTTATTATCCATTCCTTTTCTCCTTTAAGAGAAAGGGGAATAATTTGTTACATTTATTCCCCTTTCTTGATTTGATTAAGCTAAGAACACTACTTGTTACATCTTTTACGCTTGTGACATCGTTCTTTTTCTTCTGCTTGTTCTCCACTTTCACTTACGTGAACACATTCTCCATCAACTTCTACCTTAACTTTAACATAGCTGTTTCCACTATTTTGGACTTTAGCGATGTTTAGATGCTTGTCACTTTCGCCATTTTGTTCATCTTCGATAGGTGACACTACATTGTCATCCTCTTCACAACAATGATGGTCATGTCGAAAACGATAGGATTCTCTGTTTCCCATATTCAAAAATACCTCCTTTTATTTGATAGTAATACGCTATGTATGATATGAAATTTCGTTTGGACAAATCGTCTCGGTTAATCGTTTGTTTTTTTAATAGAACTTAAAAGAAATGAGAAAAAAAGGCTGTTACTCTTGTTCACAGCCTTTTTGTGTACCCTATCTTATAGTGTAGGTGTACATCAGAAGTATTAAGGAGTTACAGAGGATAACCCAGCAATGGATTTACAATCAATAACAAACGTTTCTGCTGTTGCTGCTGCTGAAGTATACGTGAATCGTGCACAGCAATTATAGGGATCAAAGCTTACGAACGTAAAGACAGTACCTACACCAGCACCGGTCATGTCTAATGGTGCACTGTCACCTTTTAAAATAATTAAAAAAGTTTGGCTCGTAAACGTATTGCATTTTTCTATCCCCATCAACTGATTGCATACGCATCCTTTGCAATGTGTATGCCTCTTCTTCTCATGGCCACAATCGCAACCGTCTTTAAATAAGCTGCTCATGTTACGTCCTCCTTTATTCAGGTACCTGATGAAAATTATCAGGTTGCTATACTATATCGTTTATCAACTCATTTCGACTAAACAGTCACCTAGTTTGAACGAAAATAGACTGCTGTACGTAGGTCATCACACTTTTTTATAAAATTAGTTTGGCTGACTATGTCAAAATATTATTTCTACATAGAGATAAATAGAGAAAGTGATAATTAGAATAAGGGGAGAATAATATGAATCCTGTCTTTGGGAACGAGGCATTACGTACTTTGTTATCACGTTTAATGAGAAACGAAACATTGATTAATGAAGTTGTGTTAGAGGATGGTGGATTTAATTTAATGGGAGTCAGCATCCAATCTGTGCAAGGGCAATATGTCGTTTTTAATGATGCAGGCTCTGGAGGACTTGGGACCGTCTATGTCGTCATTGATAAAATCGTTGCGATTGATGCTTAGTAAGAGTGTTTCTCGCAATAGTCATTTACCAGACTTCATGTTCGCATCATGAAGTCTGGCTTATTTCCAATGTTCCTTCCAAGGAGATGGTTATGAACAAAATCTCATTGCTATTTATTACTAAGGATCAGAGCCAACAACTGGAACGAAGTACACATTATTTAATTGAAGAATTGAAGAAAAAAATTAATGTATTCATTTGGCAAGAGCACGGGAGATTGCCTCAAATTGTAAACAGTCTGCCAGTGAGGCCTGACTTTATTTTGCTGAATGACTTTCATCCTCGTTATTGTCCATTTATACGTGAAATAAAAAGCGTTGACATTCCGGTTGGTTGTATCATGCACGACATGCAATACAAAACGGAAAGAAGAAAAAGCTTTATCAAAAATGAGGAAATCAACTATTTATTTCCACATTACCGTGACGCTTTTTTACGTTGGTTTCCAGAATATAAGGAACGAATGATCTGGTTTCCACATCACGTTCCTACTCACCTATTTAAAGATTATGGATTGGATAAGACGATCAATTGGCTTTTTATGGGGTCAACTATCCCACATTTATATCCACTGCGAGAAATGATGATCAAAATATTCAAAACCCAACCAGGTTTCGTTATGCATCGTCATCCAGGATATGATCGAACCTATTACAATTCAAAGCAAGCTCTCGTCTCTAAAAGGTATGCCGAAGAAATTAATCGCGCCAAAATAATGTTGACGAGTCAATCAATCTACCAATACCCCATTTTAAAATACTTCGAAAGTGTGGCCTGTCATACGTTGTTGGTGGCAAATGGTTCTCAAGAGTTAACGGATTTGGGCTTTCAAGATGGGCAAACCTTTATAGAAGTAAACGAAAGTAACCTATTTGAAAAAGCGAACTATTATTTGTACAACGAACAGGAAAGACTCAGAATTACGAAGCAAGCCTATAACATGGTAAGGGAACACCATTCGACAGAGAAAAGGGCAGTTGACTTAATTGAATGTATAAAAAGGGTTGTTCGCCATTAATTTGCTTTAAAAGGGGAGAAGTCTATGAAAGTCATGACAATTCTTGGAACAAGACCAGAGATTATCCGTTTGAGCTTAATTATTAAAAAGTTAGATAAATATGCTGACAATCATGTACTCGTTCATACAGGGCAAAATTTCACTTCGACGTTAAGTGATGTATTTTTTCAACAATTGTCATTGCGAAAGCCGGATTATATTTTAAATCATACACAGCAATCACTAGGAAATCAGCTTTCGCTTATGTTTTCCAAGCTAGAGAAAATATTTCTGAAAGAAAAACCAGATAAGCTGCTTGTTTTAGGCGATACAAATAGTGGATTGAGCACAATTTTAGCGGAAAGAATGGGCATTAAAGTTTTTCATATGGAGGCTGGCAATCGTTGTTTTGATTGGAATGTGCCAGAAGAAGTAAATCGTAAATTAATCGATAGCATTGCTTCTATTAATTTACCGTATACCCCGAATAGCAAAGAGAATTTAATGCGAGAAGGGGTAAGCAATGAACGGATTTACGTAACTGGAAATCCTATTTTTGAAGTGTTGACACATTATTCTCAAGAGATTAATAGTAGCGACATATTAAATAAGCTAAATCTAGAAAAAGAAAAGTATATGCTCGTGACAATTCATCGCACAGAAAATGTTGATGATGAACAAAATTTAGTCAATATAATCAATGGGTTAAGTGATGTTGCCAATTACTATAATCAAAGAATGATCTGTAGCCTACATCCCCGCACAGCCTCTAAGCTAAATGACATTATTTTAAAGAATCTATCTCCGCTCCTTGAATTTAATGAACCATTCGGATTTTTTGACTTCATTACACTTGAAAAAAATGCTTCTCTCGTATTGACAGACAGTGGAACAGTTCAAGAAGAATGCTGTATTTTTCAAGTTCCGACCGTAACTGTTCGTACGACAACGGAACGACCAGAAACAATTGAGTGTGGAAGTAACATGCTTGCAGGCGTCGATCAGACGTTCATATCAAAAGCTGCCCAAATCATGTTTGAACAGGATAGGAAGTGGGTTTGTCCAGAAGGCTATAAAGACCTTCATGTATCTAAAAAGGTACTGAACTTATTAATGGGGGGAACCGGTGATGTTTAAAGATAGAGTCATCCTTGTAACGGGTGGCACAGGCTCGTGGGGGTATGAATTAGTTTCTCAGTTACTAAAAGAAAAGCCGAAAGAAATTCGAATCTTTTCTAGAAATGAAAATAATCAAGTGCTCATGAAACGTAAATTTGCTTCAAACCCTCTTCTTCATTTTATTATTGGGGATATAAAGGAAGAAAGTTCTGTTTGCTCTACTTTTGAAAACGTTGATTATGTATTTCATTTGGCCGCATTAAAGCATGTAAGCGTATGTGAAGAACAACCATATGAAGCATTGAAAACAAATGTTGATGGAACTCAAAATGTAATCCATGCTGCAATAAAAAACAAAGTGAAAAAAGTGATTTATATATCGACAGATAAAGCCGCCAATCCAACGAACTTTTATGGCTTAACAAAATCAATTGGCGAAAAGTTGGCGATTCATGCAAATCTTTTAAGTTCAGATACTAAATTTGTCTGTATACGCGCTGGGAATGTGCTTGGTTCGAATGGAAGTGTCGTGCATATTTTTAAAAAACAAATAGAAGCGAAAGAAAAAATTACAATTACTCATGAAAACATGACACGATTTTTTTTAACTTTAGAGGATGCTGTTTCACTATTATTTAAAGCAGCGAGAGAAAGTAAAGGGGGCGAGACATTTGTTATGAAAATGCCCTCTTGCCGAATTGTAGATTTGGCAAATGTACTTGGGGATGCTTATGGAGAAAAAGTGCAATTTGAACAATTAGGTATACGACCAGGTGAAAAGCTTCATGAGATTTTATTTTCGGAATATGAAAGCTTGAATACGGTTGTCTATGATTCAAATTATTATGTCATTTTACCGACAATCAAAATTCAGCATTTGGATGAACATTACCGTCATCACCAGGCTGTTAAACTTGAAAGTTATGTTTCAAAAGATTACCTAATGTCAAGCACTGAGATCCAACAGATGTTACAGAAGGGAAAGTTTGTACCATGATTGTCTTTGTTTTTGGCAGTCGAGGGATGGCAGGGCATATGATTGCAAACTATTTAAAAAGCAAAACAGATTATGAAGTTTTTACAAGTTCGAGGGAAAGCCCAACGACTAGAAACCATTATCAATTAGATGTGGAAAACACAAATAAGGTAATGGCCACATTAAATGAAGTTAAACCAGACGTAATCATTAACTGTATTGGCATTTTAAATGATAAAGCATCCCAAAACCAACAAATGGCTTGCGAGATCAATGGAGTTTTCCCTCACCGCCTCGCGCAATGGGCAGATGACAATAACGCAAAAGTAATTCAAATCAGTACGGATTGTGTGTATTCAGGCAATAAAGGAAATTATGCAGAAATGGATAAGCCAGATGGTACGACGATGTATGCTGTTAGCAAAAGGTTAGGAGAGTTAGATAACAACCGAAATATTACGATTCGAACATCAATTATCGGACCTGAATTACGAGCGAATGGTATCGGTCTTTTCCAGTGGTTTATGAAGCAAAAAGGAGAAGTTTATGGTTTTCAAAATGTACGTTGGAACGGTGTGACCACACTAGAACTGGCCAAAGGAATTCTTGCCGTCATTGAACAGCAAATAACAGGACTCTATCATTTCATTGCTCCTCAAACAATATCGAAATACGACCTGCTGAAATTAATTCAATCTACTTTTGACAAAAATGATGTAACCATTCTTCCTGCTGATACGCCAGTATTAGACCGAACGTTAAAAAATACACGTACAGACTTTCATTACGAAACACCTCATTACGAAAAGATGTTGGCAGAATTGAAAGCGTGGATGAAGCAAGGTGGCGACTAACACTTTATTAATCACTGGGGGAGATGGCTTTTCAGGTCAACATGCTTATCAGTACTTTCTTGATCGAGGCTATAACGTATTTACAACATCAAGACAAACTGAAAATGAGCATACATTTAAATTAGATTTAACGGATCAACGAAGGGTACAACGAATGATTGAACAATTGAAACCTAATTATGTTTTACATTTGGCAGGACAAAATGAAGTAAGCAAATCATGGAAAGACCCATTATGTACTTTTGAAGCAAATGTAACGGCTACGTTGACATTGATGGAGGCGATTAGACAATTTCATCTGCAAACAAACATTGTCATTGTTGGCTCAATACTTGAAGATGATTTAGTTGAAAATACGAGCGCTTCACATCCTTATGGATTAACTAAAGCCTTCCAAGCGTTAACCGCTAAAAAATGGGTTGACTTTTATCAATTAAACATTATCATTGCAAAACCGGTCAATCTCATTGGTCCTGGTTTTTCAGATGGTGTGTGTGCACAATTTGCTAAACAGATCGCAAAAATGGAAGCACACAATCATCCAGAAATGCTGACCGTTTCAAATCCGGCAGTTATGAGAGATTTCCTAGATGTTCGCGATGCGATTCGAGCTTACGAAGTATTATTGTTAAAAGGAGAAACCGGTACCTCTTATGATATTGGAACGGGTGTTTATACTTCGCTTATGGATGTCGTAAAGCTGTATCAACAATTATCAAAAATATCATTTCCGATTGATATTCAACATCAGTCTGTTCAAGTACTTTCACGAGTAGCTAATCAAGATAAATTAAGCAGTCTTGAGTGGTCCCAAAACTATACGATTAAACAATCATTGCTAGATTGTTTAAATTTTTATAGAAGAATAATGAAAGCGGGGGGAGATGAAGCTGGATAAAGTATCAGTTATAATTCCAGTTTATAATTGTCAATACGTTGATCAGGCGATTGAAAGTGCATTAAACCAAACGTATTCTCATCTCGAAGTGATTGTTGTAAACGATGGTTCAACAAACTATCTTAATAAAATTGAATCTTATCGAAAAAAAATCAAAATCATTCATCAACCGAATGGTGGAACAGCGTCAGCACTCAATACAGGTATTCAGCATTCAACAGGTGATTATATTACGTGGTTAAGTGCTGATGATCTTTTTTACCGAGATAAAACGGAGAAACAGCTGAACTTTATGCGGAAATTAAATATCAATATTAGCTATGGTGGCTTTGTTCATATTGATCACTCCGGGAAAGTAATTTCTGAATCCATGCTAGGGACTGCATTCCCGGATCGACTGTCATTTCTGAAAGCGATGAAAAATTTTTGCCCCGTTAATGGCTGTACAGTCATGTTGAAAAAAGAAGTATTTGAGAAATGTGGAATGTTTAATGAGGACATTCCGTATGCTCATGATTATGAGTTTTGGCTGCGAACTCTTGCATATTATGACTTTCATCTTTTTAACTATCCATTAGTTCAATATCGAATTCACGATGAAATGGGAACAATTAAATATAAAAAAGCAGTTTTGTTGGAAGCTAAGCAGTTA
>DKGO01000166.1 GCA_002453315.1 Caryophanales bacterium UBA6768
GCTACGCATCGTCGCCTTGGTAGGCTCTTACCCCACCAACTAGCTAATGCGACGCGGGCCCATCTGTAAGTGACTGCTTATAAAAGCCGCCTTTCATTGCCTCTTCAGGAGAAAAGACACCTCATCCGGTATTAGCTCACGTTTCCGTAAGTTATCCCGGGCTTACAGGCAGGTTGCCCACGTGTTACTCACCCATCCGCCGCTCGTTCCAATAGCTTCACCCCGAAGGGATCGGCTAAATTCCCGCGCTCGACTTGCATGTATTAGGCACGCCGCCAGCGTTCGTCCTGAGCCAAGATCAAACTCTCCATAAAAGACTAGCTTTTGTAAAACAAAAGCGTAGTCGCATTTGGCCACTAAGGCCATTAATAGATCGTTTCATTTAGCTTCAAATTGAACAGAGTTAAATGCACATTGCCTTTAACTGCTGACTAATTGCTTACCATCATTAGATAGTAAGACTTCTTTAAACATATAATAGTTGTTCTGTTCAGTTTTCAAGGAGCAAATAATAACGCCGCTTCGGAAAACAGCGACTTTATTAATATACCACATAAACTGCTAATGTGTCAATAGATTTATTGGATTTATAAACAAATTTATTGACTGTTTTTAGCATATTAAGACCATGAATTAATATACCATAAAAAATAAATTTGTCCAATAGAAAAGATATCCATTTTTATTCATTTCAAAATGAACACTTGTGGCCTTAAACACAGCAATACATGCTGGCACAAGTGTTCATTGGATTTTTTTACTTGAAAAAATAAATTTACTTTTGACGCATTTGCGGGAATAAAAGCACATCTCTAATTGATGGCGAATTTGTTAATAACATGACAAGTCTGTCCACACCAATTCCTAGACCACCCGTAGGCGGCATTCCATACTCTAGCGCCTCTAAAAAGTCCTCATCCATTAAATGTGCCTCATCATTTCCTTCTTTTCTTTCTGCAACTTGTGCTTCAAATCGAGCACGTTGATCAATAGGATCATTTAATTCAGAAAATGCATTCGCGTGTTCGCGGCCAACAATAAACAGTTCAAAACGATCTGTAAATCGCCCATCATCCTTGTTTTTCTTTGCCAAAGGTGATACTTCAACAGGTTGTCCATAAATAAACGTTGGTTGGATTAACTTATCTTCAACCTTTTGCTCAAAAAATTCGTTAACGATATGTCCATATGTCATATGGTCAGTAATTTCAACATGATGTTTTTTTGCTAAACTTCTAGCCTCTTCATCAGAGAGTTTCCCCCATAAGTCTACCCCTGCGTAATCCTTAATAGCATCAACCATATGGAGTCTTTCCCATTTTGGTTGCAAATTGATTTCTTGTTCACCATAGGTTATTGTTGTTTTTCCAAAAATGTCTTTTGCAATAGTAGCAATCATATTCTCAGTTAATTCCATAATATCTTCAAAATCAGCATATGCCTCATATAATTCAATCATTGTAAATTCCGGATTATGACGTGTTGAGACGCCCTCATTTCTAAAAACCCGTCCAATTTCATAAACCTTCTCTAGGCCACCAACAATCAATCGTTTCAAATGAAGTTCAATAGCAATCCTAATATACAATTCTATGTCTAGTGCATTATGATGTGTTTGAAAAGGTCTGGCAGTTGCTCCCCCCGGTATCGTGTGTAACATCGGGGTTTCTACTTCTAAAAATCCAAGATTATCTAAATAATGTCTCATTGATTGGATAATTTTACTACGTAAAATGAACGTTTCTCTGCTTTCGATATTAGTAATCAAATCTAAATATCTTTTACGATAACGGAGTTCAATATCTTGTAAGCCATGATACTTATCAGGTAAAGGTCTTAATGCCTTTGTTAATAAAGTAAAAGAAGTTGCCTGAACCGACAGTTCCCCGACATTCGTTTTAAAGACAATTCCAGTTACCCCAATAATATCTCCTATATCAACAGTCTTAAACAAATCATATGACTGTTCGCCTATTTCATCTTTACGAATGTACAATTGAATTTGCTCACTAACATCTTGTATATGGGAAAAACTTACCTTTCCTTTCCCGCGTTTTGTCATTACTCTTCCGGCAACTGTCACTTGAACGGTTTTCTCAGCTAATGCCCCTTTTGAAAAGTTACCATATTGTTCATGCAACTCCTTAGCCTTATGTGTACGCACATATTTTCCGCCGAAGGGGTCGATACCATTTTCAATATACGATTGTAACTTTTCCCGACGCACTTGCAATTGATCTGTTAATTCTTCCGACAACCTTAATCACTCCATTAACTTATTTTTATACGAAAATTTACTTTGATTTTTCCCATTTCACAACACCTTTTAATTCCTTATTTGAAATATTATTAATCAAATCTTCAATATGCTTTCCAGAATCAGGCATGACTAAATTTGGAGCAATATCATATAGAGGAATAAGTACAAAAGCCCGTTTTTGTAATCGGGGATGTGGGATTCTTAATCGATCCAAATCACGATTTTCCTTATTAAATAACAAAATATCCAAATCAACAGTCCTTGGACCATTTTCAACCGTTCTTTCTCGACCTAATTGTTGCTCAATATCCTGACATACATTTAACAATTCAATACTAGTTAAACTAGTCATTACTTTGATTACCATGTTTAAAAAATCATCCTGATCATGATAACCTACGGGTGGTGTTTCATAGATGAAAGATTTTTTTACCACCTGAATGCTTTCATTTTTCTCTAATAATTCAATTGCATCTAATAAGTATTTCTCTCTATCTTCAACATTAGAACCTAAACCAATATATACCTTATTCATCACTTTCTCTCCCTATAAATTTGTACGGATACAGCTTCATAATGGCCGTTTATTGGCGGATTGGGTTTTACTACTTCTACCTGACATGCTTCAATTTTCTGAAAACTGTCTAGTAAAGTCGTTGCGATATCTTCAGCAAGGGCTTCGATAAGATTCTTTGATTCACCCTCAACAATATTAGCAACCTTTTGAAAAACGTCACTATAATCAATTGAAGCCCCCATGTCATCTGTTATACCTGCTTTTTTTAAGGAGGCAAAAATATCTACATTGACAATAAAATGTTGGCCTAATTTTTTCTCTTCAGCAAATAAACCGTGATATCCATAAAATTGCATCTGTTTTAATGATATTTGATCACGCTTCATTTTGCATCAACCCCTTTAAGCAACATGGCATCCATCATTTTAGTTAATTCCAATGTCTTTTCCACATCGTGTACTCGGACGATGTTAACCCCTTTAGCGATACCTAAGCAGGTCGTTGCTCCCGTCGCATTATCCCGTTTTTCGGCAGGGATATTTAGCACCTTGTTTATAAAAGATTTACGTGAAGCACCAAGTAAAAATGGATAGTCTAATTGCCCAATAATGTCATCAAGGTGATTCATTACGTGAAAATTATGGTCTAACGTTTTACCAAAACCAATTCCGGGATCTAAAATAATTTGGGAATCATTAATACCAGCTTTTTTTACAATGGCTAAACTTTCATGTAAATCCGAAATAATTTCCCCAATCAGATCATGATATCGTTTATCATCTCGATTATGCATTAATATGATTGGCACTTGATATGCCTTAGCAATGTTTGCCATCCTAAGGTCTTTTCTTGCACCCCAAATATCATTAATCATATGTGCTCCAGCTTGTAAAGCCGCCTCGGCGGTTTCTGCTTTATACGTATCAATTGAAATTGGAATGTTTACATGGTCTTTCACTGCACGTATTATCGGAAGTACTCTTTCTATTTCCTCTGCCACAGAAATAGGAAGATGATCTGGACGCGTGGATTCTCCACCAATATCAATAATATCTGCACCAGCATTTTCCAGTTGAATTGCTTGATTGACTGCTTTTTCTATCGTATTAAACTGACCACCGTCTGAAAAAGAGTCTGGAGTGACATTTAAAATCCCCATTATATATGTTTTTTCTTCCCAAATAAAATGACTATTACCTATTTTCAATCCCATCAACCACAGTCCTTCATCCATCATTACCATCTATTAAAAGCTATAACCATTTTACTAACAATATCATAACACAAAGTAACACATTGTATAAAAAATATACTTCTTAAAAATACCCCCATAAACTAAAATTGCTTATTTGTTCAATATTTCATTAAGTATTTTAACAATAAAAAAAGAGATGTAACATCTACATCCCTCATCCCTTTATAGTCAACCTATATTAATATTTCTAATTTATACTATTCATCAAACTGAAACAATGCTGTTGACAAATACCTTTCACCACTATCCGGCAAAATCGCTAATACCTTTTTACCTTTTCCAAGCTTTTTCGCCACTTTAACTGCTGCAGCAATCGCCGCGCCCGATGAAATACCTACTAATAACCCTTCTTTACTAGCAGATTTTCTAGCAGTATCAAATGCATCTTCATTTGTTATTTGAATCACTTCATCGTATAAATCCGTATCAAGTACTTTCGGAACGAAACCAGCACCAATGCCTTGAATTTTATGAGGCCCCGGTGAGCCACCTGATAAAACTGGTGAATCAACGGGTTCTACAGCATATAATAACACATCTGAATCGCTTTCTTTTAGCACTCGACCTGCCCCAGTTAAGGTACCTCCAGTTCCTATTCCTGAAATAAAGGCATCAACCCCATTAGGCATTTGTTCCAAAATTTCTTTACCGGTTGTTAGTGCGTGGACTTCCGGATTTGCTTCATTTTCAAATTGTTGTGGCATAAAATAGCCGTTAGCCTCTTTCAGTTCGGTTGCTTTTGCAATAGCACCTTTCATCCCGTCGGCACCGGGCGTTAAATATAGTTCGGCACCATATGCCCTTAACATATTACGTCTCTCTACACTCATTGTATCAGGCATGACAACAACTAATTTATACCCTTTTGCTGCAGCAACTAAAGCCAAACCAATCCCAGTATTCCCACTAGTTGGTTCAATAATCGTATCACCAGGTTTTATTAAACCATCTTTCTCGGCTTTTTCAACCATCGATAATGCAATACGATCCTTCACTGAACTACCCGGATTAAATGATTCTAGCTTCACATAAACTTCTGCACTATCTTTATCAATCAGCTGATTTAACTTAACAATTGGTGTTTTCCCAATTAACTTCGTTATATTATCAACTACTTCCATTAAAAACACTCCAATTCATACTATTTTTATATGATTTATATACTATGATAATATTGAATTAATTTTTTGTCAACATAAATTTCTTCAATTGCCACTATTATTACCAAAATCATGCGCCCAAAAACAACTTTTCAGTAAATAAAAAAGCCTTGCCACTTCTAATAGACGGTAACAACGCTTTTATAGGTAAATCATATTTGATAAAGCCCAAAAATTCATTTACAACAAATTCTGTAACTGTTCCTCAGTTATATGATAGACATTATTACAAAAATGACATGTCGTTTCTGCCCCATGGTCTTGTTCAATCATATTGCGAATTTCTTCTTCCCCCAGTCCTTTAATGGCATTTAATATCCGTTCCTTGGAACATTTACATTGAAAGAAAACTTTTTGTTCCTCTAAAATAGTAACCTTTTCCCCTTTAAATAATTCATGTAAAATTTCCCTTGCATTTTTCCCTTTATGAATCAGTGTTGAGATGGTTGGTAGTTTCTTAAGGGATTGTTCTATATTCGAAATAATCTCATCAGTTGCTCCGGGTAATAATTGAATGATAAAGCCCCCCGCGGCTAAAATAGAATGATCTGGATTTACCAATACCCCTGCACCAACAGCTGAAGGTGTTTGTTCTGAGTTAGCAAAATAATAGGTAAAATCATCGCCAATTTCTCCGGAAACAATGGGTACCTGTCCAGTAAAATAGTCTTTTAATCCAAGATCCTTTACGACACTTACTGTTCCAACCGTACCAACGGCCCCTTTCACATCTAACTTCCCTTGCTCATTTAAGGGAATATCAACATGGGGGTTTAAAATGTACCCTCGTGTTTCCCCTTTTGCATTACTATCACAAATAATTGCCCCAATTGGACCGTTACCCTCGATTTTCGTAGTAATTGTATCATTACCTTTTAACATCGCACCCATTAATCCCGTGATTGTTAATGATCTACCTAGAGCTGCAGAGGCCGTCGCCCATGAGTCTTGTCTGACCCTAGCCTCCTCAACCATTTCTGTCGTCGTAGCAACATAGGCACGAACCATTCCTTCAAATACTGTTGCTTTTACTAAATTATCTTTCATATTTACAGACCTTTCTTTTTACTTGCCATATTCTTTTGATAAATGGTGTATAACCCTTTTAAGGTTAAATGTGGTTCAACATGTTGAATCATTTCCGAATCCCGAGCAATTAGTGATGCAAGACCACCTGTTGCAATTACTGTCGAAGCCTCTCCCATTTGTTGCTTCATTCGCTTCACAATACCGTCAACCTGACTGACGTATCCATAATATACACCTGATTGCATTCCCTCAACTGTTGTTCGGCCAATAATATTTGTTGGTTTTGCAATTTCTATTTTAGGTAATTTCGAGGCATGATGATAAAGGGCATCCATCGAAATTTTAATCCCTGGGGCAATGATCCCCCCATAATATGCTTCTTGTTCATCAATATAACAAAATGTCGTCGCTGTGCCAAAGTCTATGATGATAAAAGGAGCACGATAAAGTTCAATTGCACCCACTGCATTTACGATCCGATCAGCACCAATTTCATTAGGATAAGGATAATTCATATTTAAAAATGATCGGACATCTTTGCTACCAATAATTAACGGCATAATATTGAAATAAATCGAACACATTTTTTCAAGTGCCCTCATAATAGGAGGTACAACGGATGAAATGATAATACCAGTAATATCTCCAAATTTTAGTCCTTTATGATCGAACAACGACTTAATTAACATACCAAATTCGTCCTCTGTTTTAAATCGGTCCGTTTTAATCCGCCACTCATATTGAAGTTGATTTTCCCGAAAAACCCCTAACACAGTATTTGTATTGCCGATGTCAAGTACAAAGATCAATATTAACTCCTCCGTAAATTCAATCTATGCTTGTCCAGTATTAAAGAAAATCAGCCTCCCCATAATGGGTATGAAAGGCTGATTGTGTCAATACTTTACTCTTTGTTTTCATCTGAACTATCTTTTTGATCTGAACTACTAGTCACATCATTTGTTTGAGACCCATTGTTTGAATCGGCAACTTCATCCTCAGACATTTTTTCCTTTATGTCATCATAGCTTGATGCTGCATCATTTTTATCATCTTGACCTTTAATTGTTACCTTTACATCTGATGACACTTGATCAGTAGACAATCCATCTTCAACTTTTTCTTTATCGGAGGATTCTTCGTCTTCATGAACAACTGCTTTTTCCGGCATCTTACCAGTCTCAAACAATGACTTAATTTGCTCTGCATCGAGTGTCTCTACTTCGAGCAATTTCTCAGCTATTAATTCTAATTTATCACGGTTTTCCGTTAAAATTTCTCGTGCTCTTTCATAAGAAATATTTACAAAATTTTGCGTTTCAACATCAATTTCGTGAGCAATAGCATCACTGTAATTTTTCTCATTGTGAAGGTCTCTACCTAAAAACACTTCATCACTACCTGATCCATTAAATTGTGTTGGACCAATTTTTTCACTCATACCGTATTCTGTAATCATTTTGTTGGCAATAGCAGTAGCACGTTGGAAGTCATTTGAGGCTCCTGTACTCACATGTTCCTTACCAAAAATAATTTCTTCTGCTACACGTCCTCCTAATAGACCAGTAATTCTATCAAATAACTCAGGTCTCGTAACGATATATCGGTCTTCCTTCGGAAGCATGACCGCATATCCACCCGCTTGCCCACGGGGAACAATCGTTACTTTATGCACTGTGTCAGCATCATCTAACACCATTCCAATTACTGTATGACCACTTTCATGATAAGCAACAATTTTTCTTTCTTTTTCAGAAATGACCCGGCTTTTTTTCGCAGGACCTGCAATAACACGATCAATCGCTTCATCGATTTCTTCCATTGTAATACGCTTTTTATTATGTCTTGCAGTCACTAATGCCGCTTCATTAAGTAAGTTTTCTAAATCAGCACCTGAAAATCCAGGGGTCCGCATAGCAATTACCTTCAAATCAACATCTTCTGCTAATGGTTTATTACGTGCATGAACACCTAAAACAGCTTCTCTACCTTTCACATCTGGTCTATTCACAGGAATTTGTCTGTCAAAACGACCAGGACGTAATAATGCAGGATCTAAAATATCTGGGCGGTTTGTCGCAGCAATCATAATGATACCTTCATTGCCATCAAATCCATCCATTTCAACTAACAATTGATTCAACGTTTGCTCTCGCTCATCATGTCCACCACCGAGCCCAGCGCCACGTTGTCTACCAACTGCATCAATCTCATCGATGAAAATAATACATGGTGCATTTTTCTTCGCATTTTCGAATAAATCACGAACTCTTGAAGCACCCACCCCAACAAACATTTCAACAAAATCTGACCCACTGATTGAAAAGAACGGAGTCCCCGCTTCACCGGCTACAGCCCTAGCGAGTAATGTTTTACCAGTCCCTGGTGGACCAACTAATAAAACCCCTTTCGGAATTCTTGCACCAACTTTTGTAAATTTCCGTGGATCCTTCAAAAATTCTACTACTTCTACGAGCTCTTGCTTTTCTTCATCAGCACCAGCCACATCAGTAAAACGAACTTTTGCCTTTTCTTCATTATAGAGCTTCGCCTTACTTTTCCCGAAGTTCATGACACGGCCACCGCCGCCACCGCCTTGAGCTCTCGTAAAGATAAAAAAGAAAATTAATCCTATAAGAAGAAAAGGTATCATCATCGTCAGGAAATTCAGAAATGCACTTGGTTGCTCTTCCTGTTTCATTTCCATAATACTTTGTTCGCGAGCTATGTTAGTTATCGTTGCCACTATTTCAGTATTATCAGGTACTTGAGCCACAAATTCTTTACCGCCTTGTGCCAATTCACCTGTTATTCGCATAATTTTATTTTTTGGTTCCATTGTCATTTCTTTAATGTCACCATTTTCTAGTACTTGTAAAAATTCATTAACACTAAGTTCTTCAGATTGCTCGCCTTGTCCTTTAAACAGACCGAAAACAAAAATAAGTACGAGGAAAATTAGTGCATAAAAAAGTACATTTCGGAATAACCGATCCATTAATAAACCTCCTCCAAGCAGGAAAACTATAATACATCGTATCATAATTAGGAATGATTACAATTTATTTACTCACATTAATATATGATAACCTATTTTAACAAAAAAACATACTAATATAAAGAAAACATCTTTACCCATTTACATGAAAAAATGGGGAAATTCCATCCCCTTATCATTACTATGTAATTCATTTAGAAATAAAACAATAATGTTATTTGCTCTTTTAACTAACATTTTATAACTCATATACTTCTGGTTTTAAAACACCTATATATGGCAGGTTACGATATTTCTCATTATAATCTAACCCATAGCCGACAACAAACTCATTTGGTACTTGAAAACCAACAATATCTGCTTTAATACTTGCAGTTCTTCCTTCAGGTTTATCCAACAAAGTAACAATTTTAACTGTTGCCGCCTTACGATATTTAAATAAATCAACTAAATAACTCAGCGTCAAGCCACTATCAATAATATCTTCTACAATTAATACATGGCGACCTTCCACTTTAGCATCTAAATCTTTTACAATTTTAACCTCGCCAGATGAGCGGGTACCACTACCATAGCTTGATACGTCCATAAAATCCATTTCAACAAAAATATCCATTTTACGGGATAAATCCGCCATGAATGGAGTTGCCCCTTTTAAAACACCGATTAAAAGGGGGTTCAAACCGGCATATTCAGCCGCTAATTGTTTCCCCAATTCATCACATTTTGCAGCAATTTCATCTGTAGTGATAATAATTCTTTCTATGTCGTTATGCATTTGGTTCCCCTCTCGTTTTCGCTTGATGTATATAAGTGAATAATAAATATGAACGTTTCTCACTCGTTTTAAAGGGTGTATCTATTTTTCTCATTCCGATTAGCCATAAAATTTCATTTTGATAATCTGTTAATACATATGTCTGCTCACGTTGGTGACGTGGAATCTTTTCATCTATCAATATATCCTTTAGTTTTTTTGTACCATGAAGCCCTTTATAACTCATCCGATCCCCTATTTCGCGTTGTCGAATAATAAAAGGAAAAACCACTTCATCGGTTGCATAAACGAATGAGTTATTTGCGCTTGCTGGAAATTCTTCTACAATAGACACTTCTAATTGATCCCCATTGGGCAATAAGACAGTTGTAGGTATTTGATTTATCTCTTGACGAAAATGGGCTGTTTTTTTATGGTGGTAAAAATAAAAATGTATTTGATCATAAGATTTTTCCAACATTAAATTTCGGGGAAAATAGACACGTTTATTATGTTGACTTTCAAGCATGATTAGAAACGACTCTTCATGTTTGTATGAAAGCGATTTTGGCAAATTAGTTTGGTATAGATAGTCTAATGTTAGACGAAACACACGTCTTTGTAAAGGTTTTTCATAAATTATTAACTTGACAATATCAATATATACCCGATTTAATGGCTCATCAATAGTCACCACTTTATCAAAGACATTTTTAGCTAAAATGTTAAGGTATTGTTCATCTTCTATTAATGTCTCATTTAAATACTGTCCTGTTAAATGTAACAAGTTATTTCTTTCCTTCAACAATGGTATCACATTTTTTCGAATATTATTCCGAGTATACGAAGTATCTTCATTTGATGCATCTATCCGAGGATGCAAATGATGTCGTGAACAATAATCATAAATGTCAACCTTTGAGACGGATAAAAGTGGCCGAATAATCGTCCCACGACCAAAAGGGCGCTGGAAGGGAATTCCTAATAGACTAGATGAGTTTGCTGCCCTAGCAACATTCATCACCAACGTTTCCACTTGATCATCGCCATGATGACCGAGTACTAAATAATCGGCTTTAATCGCTTCCATTGTTTCCTCATAAGCCTCATATCTTAATTCACGTGCAGCAACCTGAATGCTCTTTTTGTTACTTTTAGCATAGGTACCCACATCCACTTGTACTGAAGTGATCGGTATGTCCCAATCCTTACATATTTCCTTAACGTACATCACATCGTCTTTAGATTCTTCTCTTAATTGATGATCAACCACAATTGCTGCTACATTTAAATGATCAAACTTGGCAAAATTGGAGAATAGATGTAACAATGCGAGGGAATCTGGACCACCTGAAACACCCACCAAAAATGTTTGCCCTGTAAATTGAATATGATGTTTGCTTAAAAATTGTGCAATCGTACCCTCCATGAAAACCTTCCCTTTCATATGTTACAAACAAGTTGATGATTATTTATACATTATACATTGTTACGATAGACCATCCTATTAAATCGCTTATTGGAAAATTCGATGACACACCACCAACGTGAACATTAGTGGAAACCGAAATGAACATGTTAGCTTGAGGAAAGTGGAATAGATGACCATTGTGGCATATGCTTTTTAACCTTACTGACTACAATTGTCATATCATCACGAATATTACCTTGTTCCTCACGAATGACTTCCTCTAATAACAGATCTGCAATTTCTTGAGGGTCTGATGTGGTTAATTGTTTAATTTTTCTTCGCATCCAAACATCGTTATTTTTAATTTGTTTAGATGCATCAAACACACCATCACTCATCATAATGATGATGTCCTCCTGCTTTAACACCTTACTAACTGTATCCAAATCAACATGCTCTATCATCCCAATAGGTAAATTATTTGCTTCAATCTTAATTACCTCATTGCCTCTTTTGATAAAACTTGGTGTCGAACTAATTTTTAAAAATCTCGTTGCTGCACTATGTAAATTAATAATCATTAAATCTAACGTTGCAAAAACTTCATCTGTCGTACGTAAGGCTAATATTGAATTAATCGATTGTATAGCGACTTTTTCAGATATTCCTGTCTGTAAGATTTGATTTAATAACCTTAATGTTTCCGAACTTTCTTCGTTAGCACGGATACCATTCCCCATGCCATCACTAATCGCTACCGTATATTTCCCATTACCAATCTCCATCATTGTATAACTGTCTCCAGAAACGAAACCACCACCTTTTGCCGCAGTGGCTACCCCTGTTTCAACCGTATATTTTCTTGCAGAACCAAACGTTAATAGACTTATCCCATGTGGAAAAGGGGAGATATTTTCTTTTTTTACGACAATTGTTTCATCTAGAACATCTGTTAAAATTGGTGCAATAAGTTTTTCCCCTTCACCTAAATATTCATAAAATATAACCGCCATTTCAATATCTATATTTCCTTTTTCTAAATTATAAATATCGATGCTTTCTATCTGAATATCCATTTGTTTCATTGCTTTTATAATGGCTATTTCTTGCTGATCATGTTGCTCTCTTTCCTCAACCATTTCTTTAGCGAAGTTATCCATAATATCGGATACTCCTTTTAACTGATCTGCGACAATTTTTTTGCTTTCTGACACTTGTCTTTTTAAACGTTGATTTACTTCCAACATGTTCATTTCCTGCCTCATAATCGCCAACACTTGCTTAGATTTGACACAATGATTTTCAAATTGCTTTTTTAACTTCGGCTGAATATCATCCATCATTAATAAATTATTTTTCATATTAACCATTAGCTGATATGTTTCATCAAACCGCCGCTGCCAACAACGATCTTTCATAAAACATTGTTGACATGTTTTTTCTGTAATAACACTTAAAAAGTAATCTGTTTCATTCACATTCTCCCCATTCGCCTGTTTTGTTGTCGAATGAACAAAACTATTGGATAAAGCGGCAAAAACATCGGAAAATTGTTCGACCCGTTTTGCTGTCACATCTCTAATCTTTTGTAAATACTTTCTTTCTTCATGGGAATGCTCTGTTGTACCAGGTATATAACGTGATAGCTGTTGTAACAATGAGTATGGGATTAAATAAAAAAGTGCTATCGCAATAACCGATTCTACCATTGTTGCAAATAGAGACTCAATACCACCATACATCCCTAGCAAAATCGTCCCAATAAACAAACCTAATACTGCCCCATGTTTTTTTCCCTCTTTTAACATGCCACCTAGCAATCCGGAAAATGCTAACAAACTCATTTGATACAAATTCATGACATTTGCTAAAGACAATATTAATCCTGCTACAACACCGACTGTTGAACCAATGGTTGCCCCGCCAATAAAGGCAAATATTAATACAATTAAACGTGATAAAATATGCTCGATTGATAAGGAGTAAATTTCCCACCCCATAAATCCTGTCAGCATGGAACCGATTAAAATAACAAAACAAATGAGGTCTTCATTTTTTAATGTTCTTTTTTCATGGCCTTGTACTAAAAATGGAATGACTTGCATAAATATGATATATAAAATAACACCTAAAATTCCCTCTAAAATTAAATGGAGTGACTCATAAAAGGAAATTACACTTGGTAAGGAGTATAAAAACACTCTTGTCATTACCGTAGAAAAAAACACAAAAACAATCGCCCATTTTAATTGTGTTCTATCTTTTAAAAACATTGACATCATTAAAAAGATTACTGTACTTAACATTATAAAGACAGCATGTTCAGTAGAAAAAGTCCAAGCCCCTATCCAAATAAATAATATAGTTAAACTAAGTCTTCTCTCATAAGCCGTCCAAACAGTTGCCAAAAAAGCGATGGCAAAAGGGGATATATTATACAAGATTACTGCCCGTCCCAAAAGTAATCCAATAATAAAATACACCATTCTACTTGCAATAAACCATTCTTTTATTGAAATATACCAATGATGACGAAACCGTTTATTTTTCATTGTTCTATCAACGTTCGTTGCTAAATTCATCCTCTACTCCTCCTCTTGTTTCAATTTACCAGTTCAATTATTTTTTTTTAAAACGGTTGAGTAAGTAGATTAAATCATAAAAGTAATTTAATTTTTGTCATAAAGAGCAGTTTTTTAAAAAAAGTTCTTCGACGAATTACAACGATAATTCATTTCTTATTACATCAATTCATTTATAAATTTAGTTATTTTCTTTTCATCACCAATTCACGACAGTAAATGATAGCCAACAACAGACTTATTTGAATTTTTATGTCAACAATTTTAAGAATATGCTTAGCATCCATGAATCTATAAATTTATTGACTTCATCCCTGTTGTATTGTAAGATATTTCTTGGCAGTATCGTCTGCCAATTTTATTTTTTATATGGCGGTGTAGCTCAACTGGCGAGAGCGTACGGTTCATACCCGTAAGGTTGGGGGTTCAATTCCCTCCGCCGCTATCTTTATACTACGTCAATATCAAACTTGACATAGTATTTTTTTCTCGGAAAAGGTTTTCCCATTTATTCGTATATAAACAAACCAAAAAACAGATATTACTTTTGCTAGTAACATCTGTTTATTATTATATTTATATAGAGCATTCATTTTTCACAGCAATTGCTATCCCCGTTTAGCACCTCTTCCACCACGTCTTGATTCAGTATGTTTTTTTAATGAGGCTAAACGATCTTCAGAATCTTTCAAGAAGCGGTTCATTTTAGCTTCGAAATTTTCACTTGGCTCCCGAAAATTTCTTTGTCGAGCTGGCTTATCCTTTGCTTTCTTAATCGATAATCCAATTTTTCCATCACTTTCAACATTAATGACTTTGACTTTAATTTCGTCTCCTACTGTTAAATGTTCATTAATGTCCTTCACATAATTATCAGCAACTTCACTAATATGGACGAGACCAGTTTCTCCTTTTTCTAACTCGACAAACGCGCCAAAATTAGTAATACCCGTTACCTTTCCTTGCAATTTGCTGCCTACTTCGATTGACATAAAAAAAATGCTCCTCCTTAAAATTTAAATAATACAATTTTCCTACTCTAGTATACGAACTATCGCTCGTTATGTCAATTAGTTAAGCCTATTCATCAATTATTTGGAAGATTAACTCACCTTTTTTAGATAAAAAGTAATTTGATCTTGCCAAATCCAAAATATACTCATCATCATTTAATAAATCGAGCTCTTCTTTTAATTCCTGTTCCTTACTTGTTAATTGCTTCATTTGTTCTGTTAGTTGGTCTAACTCTCCCTTTTTCTGTACATACAAATCACGCTGTTTTATATGATATGATAATAAGAACATAAAGGTAACGGTGATGACCAACCCAAAAAAGATAAGGCGCTTTCTCAACCGTTTCTTTTGTTGTCTTTTCATTTCTGTCGTCTCATCATAATGGTCTACGAAATGTGATTGGATTCGTTTAACCCTTTTACTTTGCTTGGCCACTAGTCATTACCTCCTTTTCCTATCCATTGTTTCCACCTGAAAATAAAGTTATTTTTTATTATACTATACTTTTTCTTCATTTGCGAGCCACTATTTTGCCATTTAGTAGGGATTAATGAATAACAAAACAAAATGACTTTTTTTAATGGTCTAAATAAAATATAATTCAAAACAATGACCAACCCTTTTACAATCATAAATAAACATCTATAAATAAAGTTAATTAATATTAATATCGGGTTGATAAGTACTAAATTAATAAGGGCAAAAACTCCACGAATGATGGAGGCTATTAAATGAATTAGTTTATTTAATAGCCATATATAGCCTCTCTTTAACAACACAACGTACATACTAAAGCCTAATAAACATGCTAAAAACACATATATCCGAAGTTGTCCATCATTTACCTTGTATAAAATATAAAATAATATCGCGGTTTGAACAAGTGAAAATAGCAAATCACTAAAGAACTTAACCACTGGATGATTCTGCCATACTAACAATCTACGATATGTATCAAAAGCCATCCCTAAATATATACCACCCAGAATCATCGATCCCATCGTCATTAATTGAATGTTTAAAGTCATTTAAACAACTTGCTAATCAGTCCTTTAGCTCTTCCCGCTTGTTGTTCGTCCACATAGGCCAACTCCGACACTTTTCCTTTAATTTGGATAGTCGTTTCTTCTACATTCAAGTTTTTCAATTGTAGTTGCTGGCCTCGTACTAACAAATACCCCATTACTGTTTCAATTAGGAACTCTTCATTATCAAAACTGTCCACATCTTTGACACCTGTAATATCAATTTCTTTCCGATTATTGATGTGAATACTATGTTGTTTCGGTGTTGTCGAAATAGTTTCCGTACGATCATAATAATTCATTTTCGTCACCTTCCTCCATATTACTATATGAAGAAATGGACGAGTATAGAACTATTCGATTTCCCTTTTCTCTTGATTAATGACTTTATATAATAAAGGGGCCTCATCCTTTTTAACATGCTCTTTTATAAGATTCACTTTAACCGTCACGATTGTTTGACCAAATATTATTTCAATTTCATCGTTCACCTCAACATTGACTGATGGCTTTGCAACAACCCCATTTATTTTAATACGTTGTTGTTCAGCAAGCTCTTTTGCAACCGGTCGTCTTTTAATTAAACGTGACACTTTCAAAAATTTATCTAATCTCATGTATCATCTCTCCATCTTTTTCTTTTCATCCCAAAACACATCCAGTTGTTCTAACTTAAAATCTGAAAAGTCTTTACCCGATTGTTTCACTTTTTCTTCTACATAACGAAATCTAGAGGTGAATTTTGTTATCGTTTTTCGTAATGCTATTTCAGGATTTATGCGATACCATTTTGCAATATTAGTTAAGATAAAAAACACATCACCTAATTCCTCTTCAATTGCCCTGTCATCCTTTTGATGAACGGCATCTTTTAATTCCTTTACTTCCTCACCAAATTTCTCCCATATTCCATTCACATCATCCCAATCAAATCCAACTTTGGTAACCTCTTTTTGGATGTTATAAGCGACATGCAATGAAGAAGGGCTTTTTTCAATGTGATCTAATAATGAGCCTTTCACGTCTCTAGCCTTTTCCTCTGCCTTCAATTGTTCCCACGTTTTAATTTCCTTACGATTAGAAAAAACTTGTGGATGACGATGAATCATTTTTTCTGTAATACCTTTAATAACATCATTCACGGTAAAATAGCCACTATCTTCCCCGATTTGACTATGCAACATTACTTGTAACAATACGTCCCCTAGTTCTTCCACAATGGCTTCATCGTCTTGCTCATTTATCGCATCGATTAATTCATACGTTTCTTCAACTAAATATGGACGCAATGATTCATGGGTTTGTTTTCTGTCCCATGGACAACCATTTTCACCCCTTAAGGTGGCAATAATTTCTCGCAAACGAGTAAAGGTATGATTCAGTAGTGGTAAAGAAACCGGGGGTACATATACACTTAACCGATTATTCATGAACGACCGTCGATCCAATTTATATAATGGCGTTTTTTCTACCTTAGCATGGGATGACCCTGCATCATACACTAATGTCACTACATAATCCTCCGGTAAATCTTCTAGTAGCGTCAATTTTACTTCCGAGGCAACAAATTGATCGTAAATTTGACCAATAATAATATGTTGCCTGTAACAGATATTTTCCCTGGTAAAATTTGTTCCATCAATTAGTTGCAACCCTTCGATTGGATCAATCTTTAACGCTGTAAACATATCATCTAAAAAACTTTGTCCCCCGGCAATCTCAATAGGAACATTTTGTTGTTCAAGTAAAAGTTGTACTGTTTTTTCCGCCATCATTGGATGACCTGGGACAGCATATATAATTGGTTGTTTTTTCGCTGCTTCTAACAATTCCTTCACAATTCTTTTATAAACAGATGAAAAATCGTCATATTGTTCATATATATGATCAAAATATCGAAATTTCATTCCTTCTTCTTTTAGAGATGTTATTACAGGATGTTCCATCGTTCGTGCATAAACAATCCGTTCGGTCTTAGTCAATTTTCGATAAATTCCAAGTGGTAATTGTTCTATTTCCCCTGCCCCTAAGCCAATTACTTCAATTGTGTATATATTAATCACTCCCCGTTACAGCCTTATTCATGATTTTTTGGCATATTTCAACATGTGACTAGAAAATGGTAACGTACGTAATTGCTTTTCGGAAAATGCTCTAAATCGTAATAAAATAACAAAGAAAAGGCCAGCCCCCGTGATCACTAAAAACATCACATAACCTAAGAGCCATGATCTTGATAGATAACTAAATGAAACAAAATACTTCCAAACATATAAATAGCCTACCATACTCATGATGGCTAAACTGAATGCTTTCCATTTTACATGTTTTAATAAAGATGCTTTTGGGAAAACACCTTTTAATTGTACATAGACAATAATGGTTAGAAAACTGATACTAATGATTGTAGCATATGAGGCCCCCATTAAGCCTAACATGGGAACTAGTAGCATGTTAAGTGCTATTTTTACAATAAAACTAATGATAATATATAAGATAGTTTGCCAATACTTGCCAACTATTTGTAATATCGGGCTTAACGTCAATGCAATTGATAATAACAAAGCTGTTATTGAAAATATCCGTAAACTACCCGTTTCATCAATGCTTTTAAATAACAATAAATTAATTTCTGGAAAGAGGACAATAAGCCCGATGGTTGCACTTGCAGAAAGATAAATACATAATGATAATGCATGTTGGATTGTGGTTACTTTTTCTCCTTCAGATTTATTATTTGCCATCATCGGAATCAATGCAATAGCGAATGATGAGCCGATCACGACACCTAATTGAATTAACGGAATTGCTCGGTCATAGATACCTTTTGTTGTCATCGCCAGTTCACTCGATAGTCCGTATTTCACCAAGGAGGGAATTAATGTAAATACATCGGCAAATTGAATAAGGATAAACATCATATGATTCAAAGCAAAAATAAATCCAAATAAAAAAATCGTCTTTATATACGATTTCCACTGAACAGGAACATCACTTTTTAAAAACAAGTTACTTTTATGTCTAAAATACCGTAACAAAAAAATCGCCGCTACCAACATGCTTATAATAGAAGCAATACTACCATAATAGCCAATGGTAAAAACGTCTAATCGATATGTATAAATAGCAAAACAACCAAAAATGATGATACTTACTCGAACAATTTGCTCGAGTAACTGTGAATAAGCCGTCTGATGCATTTCACCTTTAGATTGAAAATAACCTCTACTAATAGCGAGAAATGGAATGATAAGAAATGCAAAGGCAATTGTTTCATAGGCAGATTGTAGTGCAGGGTTACCAGAAATTACGGCAATTACAGGAGCAAGCATAAAAACAATTAGGAATAATAGACTATTCATTAAAAATAGAATAATAAAGTTCGGTAAAACGAATCGCTTAAAGTTCCTATGTTTTTCTTTAAGTCCTGCCCCTATTGTTGATATAGCGGAGGGGAAACTATATAGTGATAAAATCATGACTGTAGCAATAAATGGATAAACTTGCTGGTACGTATAAAAACCAATGTCTCCTGTTACGTTTTGTATCGGAATTCGATAAAAAGCACTTAATATTTTACTGATTATCCCTATAATCGTTAATAAAAAGGCACCCCTTATGAATTGATTCAATTTAATCGATGTCATGATTTTACCGACCTAACTTCCATATTAAAGATATTCTTATTATAACTGATTGGAGGTCGCGACACCAAATAAGAACGGGGAAATACACGATAACAAGTTTAGTTTGAAGCACAAGACACAAAAATGAATGGGAAATATCAATCTAATGATTGAGATATTATTATTTTAATTTACACCACAATAATATTAAAAAGGAGCCTGGATAACTTAAAAACCATTTTAATTGTTTATATATTATCTGTGGTTATCTACGATTTTCATTTCGTATATTAAATTGTTTATTCGTTCATCGGTTTTCCACCACGTTTCTTCGGATTGGATGGAGCCCGCTCTATCTTAGCCAGTGCTTTATCATGGGATGGAATTCAAAATGTGTGGCTTCAATGGAATGGCAGCAGTATCGTCAAGACGTTTAATAAGTTCCTTAAACGTTGGGATACGTGATTAAAAAAACCGGACTAAAATCGCTTGTGATTTAGTCCGCCAATTATATTATTAATTGAATTTTTCATACACCAAAGAGCAAATTCTTTAAAACATACTTTTGTCTCTTTTCAGAGTTCTTCATCCTTTTATTCCATTTGTTTCCCGAGAAAATTCGCCGCTGTTTCCGCTACCTTGCTTTCAATCTCTGTTAACACCTCGTCTGTTTTAGAAATAATAACAATACAACCGATGGGGTCCCCATTCGCTACAATCGTTGACATAATATACGATTGTACTTCTTCCTCTTTTCCTCTTACTATTTCTAGGGTAGACTTTTCAGTTTCAAGCTTATTTAAACGATTTTCAATGGCATCTTCTACATGTATTCCATGTTGTCTATTGGCATACTCCTTTTTAGAGACACCACTAACAGCGATAATTTCATCACGATCACAAATAAAAATCGGATAATGGATAGCATCATATAAAGCCTCAGCATATTCGATAGCAAAATGGCCTAATTCATTTATAGGTGAATACTTTTTTAAAATAACTTCTCCTTCTCTTGCAACGAATATTTCTAACGGATCCCCTTCGCGAATTCGCAATGTACGTCTAATTTCCTTCGGAATAACAACCCTACCTAAATCATCGATACGTCGGACAATTCCCGTTGCTTTCATATGCCTAAAACCTCACATTCTATATTGTTATACAATATCACAACAATCAAGTTGGATTAACATTGTTTTAATTTAACTATATGTGAAATTAACACCAATGTGTTGTCTTAGTATGATACATCTTTCTATATCTATACATCAGTTTCAACTTTTTCATGGGAGATAGTTACTTTGGCTAATTTTTTAATAAATTCACCTACAATGGCTAGCTTTTCCTGTAACGATTCTTTATTAAAATTAAATGTTACTCTTAATTGATTATTTTTAGTTCCAAGTTGGATTAACTTACCATACGTATTAGCCATCATAAATAATTTAGCTCCATCTATTTGATAGCTTCTGGCCTCTTCAATCGTTATCACTATCTTTTTCCCTGCTTCTTTGATTGATTCTATTCTTTGATTTGTCGCATCCATTTTCAGTTGCGCTACAAGTAATAAATTATTGACTTCCTCAGGATATTCCCCAAACCGATCGATTAATTCATTTTTTACATCGTCAATTTCATTTTCATTGTCGAAATTTTGTAATCGTTTATACATATCAATTTTTTGTTGTTTATCAGCAATATATTCTTCTGGAATGTAAGCATTAATAGAAATCATCATTTCCGGGTTAAAAGGTTGGACAGACTCAATTGGTTGCCCAGTTTTCCTCGCTTCAATCGCTTCCTTAAGCATTTGTGAATACAAATCAAATCCAACAGAATCAATGAAACCATGCTGTTCTGCCCCAAGTAAATTACCAGCACCGCGAATCGTTAAATCCCTCATTGCAATTTTAAAACCTGAACCAAGTTCCGTAAACTCTTTAATGGCTTGCAATCGTTTTTCAGCAACTTCTGTCAGGATTTTATCCTTTTGGTACATAAAATAAGCATAAGCAATACGATTTGACCTGCCGACACGACCACGTAATTGATATAGCTGGCTTAATCCCATTCGGTCGGCATCATATACAATAAGTGTATTGACATTAGGTATATCAACACCTGTTTCAATAATGGTTGTACTAACTAGTACATCACTTTCTCCTTCTAGAAAACTAAACATAACATTTTCTAGCTCCGTTTCATTCATTCGACCATGGGCGACAGATACCCTTACATCCTCCACTAAATCACTTATATCACGGGCAATCTTTTCAATATTTTGTATCCGGTTATAAAGCAAGTATACTTGTCCACCCCGATAAACTTCTCTTTCGATAGCTTCCTTAATAAAAGTCCTATTTTGTTCCATCACATATGTTTGAATTGGAAAACGATTTTCTGGTGGAGTTTCAATGACAGATAAATCCCTTATCCCTAACATTGACATGTGAAGAGTCCGTGGAATTGGTGTTGCCGTTAGCGTCAATACATCGACGTTTGTTTTTAATTGCTTGATTCTTTCTTTATGTTTTACACCAAATCGTTGTTCTTCATCGACAACTAATAAACCTAAATCACTGAAATGAATATCCTTTGAAAGTATTCTATGGGTACCAATGACAATATCAATTATCCCTTTTTTTAATCCATCTAATGTTTCTGCTTGTTGCTTTTTCGTACGAAAACGGCTCAATAACCCAATTTGGATCGGATACTCTTGAAAACGTTCTTTCATTGTTTGAAAATGTTGTTGTGCCAAAATAGTTGTAGGTACTAAAACTGCTACTTGTTTACCTTCTAAAACTGCCTTAAACATTGCCCTAATAGCTACTTCTGTTTTACCATAACCAACATCACCACATAATAGCCGATCCATCGGATTTGACTTTTCCATGTCGGCTTTAATTTCTTCCACACTTCTTAATTGGTCTGGTGTTTCCTGATAGGTAAAAGCTTGTTCAAAATCCGCTTGTAATTCATTGTCTTTTGAAAATGCATAGCCTTTTTTTGCCTGTCTTTCGGCGTATAATTTAATTAATTCATCAGCAATGTCTTCAACAGAGGATTGGACTTTACGTTTTACTTTTGTCCATTCCGTTCCACCTAATTTAAATAAACGTGGTTCCTTCCCCTCTGAACCGACATATTTCTGAATTAAATTAATTTGGTCAACAGGCACATATAATTTGTCATCACCCGAATATTTAATGAGCAAGTAATCTTTTTGTAGACCGTTCACATCTAGTGACTCGATACCCGTATACTTACCAATTCCGTGGTTTCGATGAACGACATAATCACCAACATTTAATTCTTGATAATGCTTAATTCGTTCAGCATTTGATATCCTCGTGTTTTTCCTCACACGGGTAGTTTGTTTTTTAAATAATTCATTTTCAGTAATCATTACTACCTTATAAGTAGGCAATTCAATCCCACTACTTAAGTTGCCGACAATTACTAATGGTCTTTTAAACGGTAGGTTAACATTACTATCAATACTAGATTCAATCCCATATTCATTTAAAATTTCACGAACCTTTTTTAAACGGCTCTTGTTTCTAGTTAAAATAATGACGGAGTAATTAGCATTGACCCAACGATTAAGCTCATTTTTAAATAACTTCATTTGACCATGAAAATCCTGCATTTGATGGCTTGACACATTGACAACATTTTCTGGTTGGGTGCCCGGGATGTGTTTTAAAAATAAGGACATATAAATTTTTTGTTGTGTCATTTTTTCTTTAACCATTAACCAGTCATAGGATAATGATAATTGGGGAACTATGTGGCTTTTTTCTAATAATGATTGTAGCAACTCTCCCTCTTCCTGATCTAAAAATTTAGCCGTTTCTTGAATCCTGCTAAATTCATCTAGAATGACCAAGCCATCTGAAGGAATATAATCTAATAAACTATTAGGTTGTTCATAGAAAAGGTCATTGTATTTATAAATTCCGGGAAACATATTTCCTTGTTTTAAACATTCAATATCCTCGTTTATTTCATGCCATAACTTTTCCTTTTCTTCCGTTGAAGTTAACTTTTTCATCGTATCAGATACTATGTGTTCCAAACGATTTGCTGCATGCAAATAATCATCTTTCGTTAGTAATAATTCTGTTGCAGGCACAATTTGCACTGATGTTATTTCATATAAAGATCGTTGAGAGTCAGCATCAAATACACGAATTGACTCGACTTCATCATCAAATAACTCAATCCTAATTGGATGCTGCTCCGTCATTGTGTGTATATCGATTATCCCACCACGCACACTAAATTCCCCGGGGGAGGTCACCATATCGGTTCGTTCATATCCCATATTAACAAATGTTAGCAAAACATCTTTGACATCTATCGTAGAATCGACATGAATAGTAAGATGAGATTTTTCCCAATAATCAAGTGGGGGTAGCTTTCTTTTTAACGCAGCAATCGGAACAATCAAGACGCCTTGTTCTGCATGTAACCATGACGTTAAACCATAAATTCTTTCTGCCATCAGTTCCGGACTTGAAATAGCCATTTCCGAGGCAATCAATTCATTTACTGGGTATAAATAAATATCCTCCCTGCCAGCTAATTCACTCATATCATCATAAATTTGTTGAGCATGCATTAATTTATGGGTAACGATGATTGTTTTTCTTTCCTGTTCATCTAGTAAAGAGGTTAAAAACAAATGCTTTGCCGAACCCGTTAAGCCTGTTAACAGCTGCTCCTTTAGACCGACATCCAAACCATCATTAATAGATTGCAGATGTTCTTTATGTTTAAATACTTCTTTTAACATTAGCATGTTAGGGAAAACCTCCGTAATTTTAAATCCTCTTCCTTTTGCATCCACATTGTTTTAGTATATATTCATTCTTATCATCGGTATTGATTCATTATGTATGGTTCCTTAATTTGATATAGAGGATCACTATACCAATCAGGCTTTAGTCCAAATTCTCTTGCTTCGAAGAATATTTTTTTTCTTTATCAATTATTTCTACTTTTTTCCCACTTCTATTTATGTATCTTTTGCCTGACCTTCATTAGATTGTATTTATACTCATATAAAATTATACGTGCAAAAATGCTTTGGGATCTATTTCACCAAAGCAATTTCTGCCGTTTAGTTATACTTCTACCTTATCTAACATCTCTTTATCCTTAATTATATCCATTAAATTCATCTATTTTTCCATAAAAATTTAAGGGGTTAAGTCATCATACGATAACCACCATTTTTATCACACATCACTACATCGTTAATGAATAAAAAACTCTAATTCATAATAGTTAGGATGTAAAGATAATGAGGTTTCACAATTTTCACAAATAGAAAGTATGTGCATATCCCCATTTGCTTTAAATTGCACCATTTTCTGTTTCTCTTCATTCGATAATTGGTCCAATCCTAGCATCGAACTGGAAACAATTTGATTCGTAATTTTCCCAATCTCGTGATGACAATGTCTGCATTTATAAATGATCGCCATAGTTGAAAAAACTCCCCTTAATTCATCAAGTATCATTAAGTTTATCCAATATGTAATCATTTATACGATGTCATAGGCTCAGATTATTTAGTAAAAATCTCCTGTTCAATTTTTTTGATTGTAAGAATTCATCACTTCGATAAATGGCTGTTCTATCCATGCATCACAAGCATCAGAAGCATAGAGTATCGCCTGCTCAACAAGTAAGTTTTCTGCCTTAGAAAAAGGTTGTAAAACATAATTAACTACGGCCATATCATCCGTTGGTCTTCCTACACCTATACGCAGCCTTTTAAATTCTTTTGAACCAGTATGTTGAATAATCGAACGAATCCCGTTATGACCACCATGGCCACCTTTTTCACGTAACCTTATTTTCCCTGTCGGCAAATCCAAATCATCATAAATAACTAATAAATCTTTTAATTCAATCTTAAAAAAATTCATTAGTGGCTGAATTCCTTCACCCGACAAATTCATAAAAGTTTGTGGCTTTACGAACATTACACTTTCTTTACCATGACGTAATAATCCGTGATCACAATTATACTTACTTTTCATGACAACTGAATGACGCTTCAATAACTCATCAATCACTTGAAAACCAATATTATGTCGTGTTTTTTCATACTTTTTACCTGGATTTCCTAAACCTACGATACATTTCATCGCTATTCTTCCCTTTTTATACTCTTCTACTTACAAAGTAATATAACAATCCCTTCTAAAGGCAAGTGGATATTAGCACACTTAGTTTAGAAGGGCTTATATATTATTTATTCCGTTTCTTCTTCCTCATCATCTTCGGAGCCGACTAATTCTGGTTCAGCAGTTAAGTCAACATCACTTTCCGTTTCTTCTTCCTCAGCTTCAGGGGCTGAAATGACTGCTATCGCCATTTCCGCATCATCCAAAATTTCATATGCATCAGAATCAGGAATATCTGCGACAGATAAGCTATCGCCGATTTCTAATTCAGAGACGTCGACAATAATGGATTCCGGAATATCACGTGGTTTTGCACGAACTTGCAATTCAAATAATGGTTGTTGCAAAATTCCACCATCTCTTGATCCTTTAGGTTCACCTTCTAATTGTAGTGTTACCATAACATCCATCTCTTCGGACATATCAACAATGTAAAAGTCTGCATGAATGACATCACCTTTTACTGGGTCTGTTTGGTATTCATGTAGCATGACATCAACTTTAGACCCACCTTCTACGTCTAAGGTGATAATTGCATTTCTTCCTTCGTCACGCACAGTTTTTAATAATTCCATATTGGGGACACTAACGGCCACAGTATCCTTTTCTTTTCCATAAACAACAGAAGGGATAAATCCATCTTTTCTCCATTGTTTCGTTGCTGCACTTGTTAATTTGTTACGTGATTTTGCTTTTAATGTAATACTCATCTTATTTCCTCCACATTTTCTTATTAATCAAAGACAACACTAATTGATTTATTTTCATATATTCTCATAATTGCTTCCCCAATAAGTGGTGCAATAGATAACTGGGTAATTTTATTAATTTGCTTTTCACCCGGTAACTCAATTGTATTTGTCACAACTAATTCTTTTATTTTTGATTGTTCAATTCTGTTAATGGCTGGTCCAGATAAAACAGGGTGTGTGCAACAAGCATATACTTCTTTTGCTCCATTTTCAATTAAAGCATCAGCTGCCAGTTGCATGGTACCTGCAGTATCAATGATATCATCTATAATTATCGCTGTTCTTCCCTTTATATCTCCAATAATATTCATTACCTCGGCCACATTTGGTTTAGGACGCCGTTTATCAATTATACCGATTGGTGCTTTTAATCTATCTGCCATTCTGCGGGCACGAATCACTCCTCCGTGGTCCGGAGATACGATAACTAAATCCTCTAATTCTTTTCCTTTTATATATTCGGTTAGTAATGGAACACCCTGCAAATGGTCTATTGGCACATCGAAAAATCCTTGTATTTGTGGCGCATGTAAATCTAATGTAACAATTCGATCCGCTCCTGCAGTTTCTAATAAGTTTGCCACTAGTTTTGCTGTAATAGGTTCCCGTGAACGTGCTTTACGATCCTGTCTTGCATAACCGTAATATGGCATGACTACATTAATAGTAGATGCTGAGGCACGTTTTAAGGCATCAATGAGAATTAATAATTCCATTAAATTTTCATTTACTGGTTCTGAAGTAGATTGAATAATGTAAACAGCGCATCCGCGCACACTCTCTTCAATATTTATTTGTGTCTCGCCATCACTAAATTTAGTGACAGTACACTTCCCCAATGGAATCCCTATGTGATTCGCAATTTCCTCTGCTAATGCCCTGTTTGAATTTAATGTGAATAACTGCAACTGGTCCCCATTACTGTTGCCCGATGACATGGTTGTAAAGCCTCCTGTTATTTGTTTTTTTCCCTTTGCATCCTAGTAGCATACCCGTCTTTATTCAATTGTTTAGATCTACCTATTGCTAAGGCATCCTGTGGAACATCACGATTAACCGTAGAACCTGCCGCCACAAAAGAACCTTTACCGATGGTAACAGGTGCAATTAAATTAGCATTACATCCGATGAAAGAATGATCCTCAATGATGGTTTTATGTTTATTGACACCATCATAATTGACAGTAATCGTTCCACAACCAATATTGACATCCTTACCCATTTCTGTATCCCCAATATAACTTAAGTGTGAAACTTTTGATTTATTACCAATTGTGGACTTTTTCACTTCCACAAAATTCCCAATTTTCACATCATCATTTACGATACTTTCTGGTCGAATATGGGCATATGGGCCAATGTTTACCTTATTCCCTATTTTACTATTTTTTACTACACTTTGTCTAATGACACTATATTGACCAATGGTACTATCATCAATTTCACTATTCGGTCCTATTGTTGACCCTGTTTCAATATGTGTTTGACCTTGAATGACTGTACCAGGTAATATTACCACATCTTGTTCAATCGTCACCCCTGGTCCAATATATGTATGATCTGGGTCAACAATGGATACACCATTTAATAAATGGGTTTCATTCACACGTCGCTTCATTTCCTTTTCTGCTTCCGCTAAGGCAACCCGATCATTAATCCCCATTGTTTCCTTTGCATCTGCACATAAAAAGGCACTAACTTTTTCCGATTTTCGCCGTAATATTTCTATAACATCCGTCAAATAATATTCACCTTGAGCATTATCGTTAGTTACATTTTCCAATGCCGTAAATAATGCTTGATTATCAAAACAATATGTCCCTGTATTTATTTCTGTAATATTTTTCTCGGTGTCATTGGCATCTTTTTGTTCAACGATTCGTGCCACTTCCCCATTGTCATCTCGAACAATCCTGCCGTAACCGAATGGATTTTGCATGTCTGATGTCAAAATAGTTGCCTTGGAGTTACTTGTTTCATGAAATTCAAACAATTTCTCAATAGTTCCCGGTTTGATTAAAGGGGTGTCCCCACAGACAATAATTGTAGTTCCTTCTTTGTCATTTAAAATATCCCTTGTTTCCATAACAGCATGGGCTGTGCCTAATTGTTCTTTTTGTGTGACAAATTCGGTTTGTTGGCCAATAGCTGCCATCACTTGGTCTTTACCATGTCCAACTACCGATACTTTTACATCTATTTCATTGTGTTGTAATCCTTGTAATATATAGTCAATCATTGGGAGTCCTAATATGGGATGTAACACTTTTGCTATTGTTGACTTCATTCTCATACCTTTACCTGCCGCGAGTATAATCGCAAATCGCTTTTTCACTTTGTCATTCCCTCCCATCTTTTATACCCATTATAAAATAATAACTGAAACACACCTCGAATTCAATTAGTAAGCCTTTTTACAGGCTACGGGTTAGTAAAGAATATTCATTTGTTCATTCTTCAGTTACCTACATTTAAAGAGGTCATTTTACATAGCAAAAAAGCCGATAAAAATCGACTTAGCTTTAAATTTGTATTCCCATTTACCTAATAAAAGTTAATCTTGAAAAGCAAAATAATCGATAAAAAACACGAGACCTATTGGTAGTTGAAAACCGTCGTATCCTGAAACCTTGACCATTGAAGATATGCCGTAATTGTTCCCTTAATGGTGACACGTGTTTTTTATCAATAACAACATCAAATAGAGCCATAAAAGAATAAAAAGACTAATTCATCATTAGCCCTTTTAATCCGCCCATATTCAAGATATACTTGCACCGTAGTGCAACAATTTCGATTCCACTTCTTCCCGTGACTCATACTCCTGTAAAACTGCTTTTTGAATTTTTTCACGCGTCATTGAGTTAATAGGATGTGCTATATCTTTAAATTCACCATCTGCCGTTCGTTTAGATGGCATAGCGACAAAGAGCCCATTATTCCCATCAATAATCCTTACATCATGAACAACAAACTCATCATCAAAGGTAATTGATGCAATTGCCCGCATTTTCCCTTCTGTACTAACTCGACGTAATCGGACATCTGTTACTTCCACGTAATTCACCACCTTATTTTATCTCTTTCTATACTATAATAATTCAACTTTTAGAATTAAAATCCTTCTTAAAATTCAAATTTTTTAAAACAAATCGTTGAACTTCTATACTTTTGTATGAAAATCTTGTCGAAAACTGTAAAATCCATCACTATATGAACAATTTCTCTTTACGGAAGGTATCTGTAAAATCATCCTAATAAAACAAAACCCTCAAAGCGATAATCACTTTGAAGGTTCCTTTTTGTTATTTAACAGTCTCTAATAGCCTCTCAATTTCCTCCATGATGGCACCAGCATTTGACCAATTTCCTTGTGATGCTTCTTCATTATATTCATCAAATAGCCTTCCGATTTCATGCAATAATTCTTCCGAATCGAGAATTGGTGGTAAATTCTCTTCAGGAATTTGTTCCTCATCATCGTCCATTTCTGGCTCATCTGGCACATTTGGTGTTTCTGGATCTTCCACTGTCGGGTCAATAAAGCTTAAGATTTTTTCCAGTGCCTTTTCATATGTTTCTTCCATGACAATATAATCTTCATAAGCCATCACGACTTGTTTAACCTCCGGAAGGGAGGATTCATTTGATGATTCAATGTAAATTGGCTCAACATAAAGTACTGTATCCTCAATTGGGATAACGAGCAAATTACCCCGGATTACTTCAGATCCACCTTGTGACCACAAGTTTAATTGTTGAGAAATAACACTATCTTGGTTAATTCTGTTTTCTATTTGTTGGGGTCCATATACGTTTTTTTGTTTAGGGAATCGATAAACAAATATTTCACCATAATGTTCACCATCATTCCTAACTCCCATCCACGAAATCATGTTCTGTCGATTTTTCGGTGTATATGGAAGCATTAAAATAAACTCTTCTTCATCATTCTCTGGTAATTTCATCGTGATATAATAAGGTTCCATTTCCGTATCTTGATTAAAGTATTTTTCCGTTGGAAATTGCCAAAAATCTTCCCGGTTATAAAACACTTCTAAATTTGACATGTGATAGGTGCCATACATTTTTGCTTGAATTTTAAATAAATCAACTGGATAACGGAAATGAGCAAACACATCTTCAGGAATATCACTGGAAAATAAAGACGGGAAAATCTTCTTATACGTTTTTAAAATTGGATCTTCTTCATCAACGACATAGAAATTTACTTCCCCTGTATAAGCATCAATGACTACTTTAACAGAATTTCTTACATAGTTGTCTGTCTCATTAAACTCCTCCGAATATGGATAACCGTTTGCCGTCACATAAGCATCAATAATCCAAGACAATGTCCCATCATCGCGTACAAAAATATATGGATCATTATCATACGTTAAAAAGGGCGCAATATTTTCGATTCGCTCTTTAACGTTTCTCGTCATTAACAATTGACTTTCTGGCGTCAATTGATCAGAAACAAACATTCTAACAGAACCTTCTTTAATGGCAAATAGTAAGCGATTAATACCGCTTAAAGAGATGCCTGTTTTTTCCGAAAAACGATTCGTTGAATTTTCTTCCCCTGTTGGATAATCAAATTCGTCTTTTTTTGAGTTAACGATAACATTCGGATATTCTTCTTCTCCGAAATAAACTTGTGGTCTCGTTACTTCAATATCGCCATCAACAGGGATATTTTTCAACATATATTCTGGTTGTCCCTGACTTGTTACCTTATTTACTTGACTCATCGCAACACCATAGCCATGAGTGTATCGCAAATTTTTATTCACCCATGTTTGTGCCTGTTCCGGCAGATCACGAGTACTTAATTCCCTTGTACCAATAAATACTTGTTCATATTTTCCATCAATATAATAACGGTCAATATCAATATCATTGAACTGATAATACGTTCTAAAAGTTTGCAGTTGATTATAAATATCTAACAATGGGCGTGAATCATTCAATCGGACATTATCCATTGTTAATGTATTTCTGTTAATCATTTCTTCATCTAAAGTCGCATTCCCCGGATGTTCTTTATGTTCAATTTTATCTAAATCGTAAGCCGCTCGTGTAAAGTTTAAATTATGTTCCAAATATGGCTTTTCTCGGGAAAATTCGTTTGGTGATACGATAAAATTTTGCACAATGACAGAGGCTACCTGACTTCCTATTAGCAATACGACATAAACGATGATAGGTGTAATGGCAGCACGAATGTTTTTGCGAAACAACACTACAGTAAGCCATATAGCAACAATAATTACTGCTATTGCAAGAACATAGGCCTTTGGAATGTTAATCATTTTATCTGTATAACTTAATCCGTGTACAACACTTTTTTGAAAGGCATTCACTTGATTTGTTAATAACGTATTATATTTCCCAACATAATGAATTCCCGCCAAAACAACGCTCATTACTATTAAATAGATTGACATTTGAATTTGTGCTTTTTTACTTAACCGATACATGTTAAAAACTGAATAAGCAACAACTTGAATAATCAATAAAAATAACAATAAATTAAATAATACATAAAGAATGAATTGGATAAAAGGTAAGCTAAATATATAAAAACCAATATCTAATCCAAAATACGGGTCTACTTGTTGAAAAGATGTTCGATTTAAAAACTTTAAAGCAGGCTCCCAGCCTAATCCCTGGATGATGGAGCTACCAAAAATTCCTACAACAATCGAGATCGATATCATTGATAACCACGCATATTTTTTGTCTGAAACAATGATAGGTAATTGTTGTGGGAGAAAATGATGTAGGTAATTTTTTCTAGTCCAATAAAGTGTCAGTAAAGTTAGTAAAAAGAACATGACAAAACCTGAAAAAGCCAAGGTCACCTTACTAAACAATATTTTTGTGTAGACTTCTCCATAACTTAAAGAATCCATCCAAATATAGTCAGTGACAAAATGGACAATGACAAAGCCAATAACGATGATTGCGACAATGATACCGAGAATCCACCCCATCATTTTAGACCATTTTGCCAACCGTTCAGCTTGATTTTTTGAAAAATTACTTTTTTGATTCAACTCGATTCCTCCTATAGGAGTATCATATCAAATATTGGTCGTATAGATAAATAAAAAAGCAAACCAATTAAGGTTTGCCTTTTCCTTGCATGCTTTCTTCAGCAATTTCTATGGCTCGTTTCACCATATTTCCTGCATCTCGGGCCTTAATACCACCCCAGCCCTCTTTTTGTACAGTGTCGTAAAAACCTAACTCCTTGGCAATCTCTTCTTTCATACGATCAGACATAATACCTCTGCGTCTTGACATGAAAGAACAACTCCTTTCTGTTAAGAACGATTACGACACCATTAGTTTATGTCGATTTATAAAAAATACACTGCTTAAATCAACCAGTATAATTTCAAATAAACTTCATAACCTACTGTATATACCATTTAATAAGGACACAGGCTCAAATCGCCACTTCCTGGGACTGCCACTACCGTTCTTCCCACTGAAATAATTTGTAGCATCGCCTGTGTGTCCAATATTCTGTTGGCCAAAATAAAAACAGTAAACCTTTGTTTACCGTTTTTTTGAAAGTGCTATATTTATTCAGCTACTGCCTTTCCTTGTTCATCTAAAAAGCTAATTTCTACTGCTTCTGTTAATACATCCGCATAACTGTAAGATACTCGCTCAAATGCATTTTCGTCTTTATCTAATTCAACGACGAATACTGCTGGGTATATTTCTGACAAAACGCCGGATCGGATGATCGTCTTTCTTCGGCCTCCATTAGCAGTTAATCTTAGCCTTTTACCAATTTGACTTTCAAGCCCCTTCTTGATTTCCTTTAACGTTTTCACTAGTACCCCACCTCACTAACATCTATTATACACGACGCTTGTTCACTAGTCAAAAAATAAACATTATACCAATATTACTCATTGTTTGTCAACTACTTTTATCACTCACTTAAATTACAGTATCCTTATATGAATTAACAAACCCTTTATATATTAAGGATTGTATTGAATTAACATATTTATGACAATTTATTGATATCCATTTTTTTTTCAACCATCACATTTGCTAAAGATGCAAATTCCTCAATTGAAAGTGATTCACCCCTCCGTGTACTATTAATATGTACACAATGCAGCAATTGGTCTATTTCTTCTTTTGTGTAATTCCCGTTAAAGTTTTTATGTAAATTGTTTAAAATAGTTTTACGACGATGGGAAAAACTCGCTTGTACAATTCGAAAAAATAATGATTCATCTTTTACATTTACTAGGGGTTGGTTTCGAATTTCTAACTGTAAGATAGATGATGTAACATTTGGTTGGGGAATAAAAACTGTTTTGGGAACATCCATTAGAAGTTTTGCGTGAGCATAATATTGTACAGCAATCGACAATGACCCATATTCCTTCGTATTTGGTTGTGCAGCAATTCTTGTTGCAACTTCTTTTTGTAGCATGACGGTAATATTTTCTATGAAGGTATATTGTTCAAGGATATGAAATAATATAGGCGTGGTCACGTAATAAGGTAAGTTGGCAATGATATGTACCTTTTTGTAATCAGCAAAATCTGTTGCTTTCACCTTTTGTAAATCTACTTTTAAAAAATCCAAATGGACAATGTCGACATTATCATATTTTTTTAACGTTTCATTTAAGATTGGCAACAGTCTCCCATCGAGTTCATAAGCGATTACCTTTCCAGCATGAATCGCTAATTGTTCAGTTAATGAGCCAATTCCAGGTCCAATCTCAATGACACCTGAATCCTTGTTAATGCCGGTAAAGGCAATTATTTTTCTTAAAATATTAACATCGATTAGAAAATTTTGCCCCAAGCTTTTTTTAAATGAAAATTGGTGATGTTTAATGATTTCACTTGTCCGTTTTGGTGTTGCTATGTACGATTCATTCATTCCGTTCTTCCCCTTTTATTAGTATATGCTTCATGGCTAAATCTAATTCATGTTTTGTAATTTGAAACATATAAAGCCGTTTTAATAATTGTTTACCATTTGTCATGCCAATATGGAGCCGTTTTCCTAGCAGTTCCCTTCTTTTTTGTGCATGTGGATGGCCAATTAATCCATAATGAATCAAATCTATCTTCACAATATCGCTTTTGTTCCCGTCACTCACACCATTTGTATGAACATTTTTTAATGCCTTTTGAATTGCCTCTATAGAGGCATGTTCGATGCCAACACTTTTATTAGGTGTCGAAGCTACTGCCTCTTCTTTTGCTAAAAAGGCATGTTTACATCCTGACACATGCTCGGTAATAATCCTTCTTATTCGATTTCCAGGATAATCCGGATCAGTAAATATAATAACGCCTCTTTTTTCATTGGCATGAGCAATTAAGTGTAAAGTGGATGTTGAAATCGCTGAACCATTCGTTTCAATTGTATCAGCCTCAACCGCCCGTTTTATTTTTTCGGTATCACTTTTTCCTTCTACTACAATGACCTCATTTATTTTCATTTTCACAAATCTCCTAAAAATCCATGTTACATTTATTTTAACAAAAAGAAATGCCCTTGCCACGTATTGTTGACAAGAGCATTCGATTCATTACTTCACTACTTTAAAATTTTTACTTTAACTGTTCTTCTTCCCCAATTACTTGCTGCGTACTTTTCTGATGGTAATAAGACATCAATTCGATTTCCTTTAATTGCGCCACCAGTATCCCCAGCAATTGCTTCACCATATCCCTCTACCCAGACTCTTGTGCCAAGCGGAATGACTTTAGGATCTACAGCAATCACCTTTGGAGTTGGTTTTGCCCTTAAATTTATCCCGTAGGCTGATGTCCCTGAACAACCATTACAATCAGGGCCATAGGCAGTTGATTGCATGATATATGTTTTCCCTGAAGACAATGGCTTTGGTTTTGGTAATGGTTTAGTACCAACAACAACGACTTGGTTTTTACTTTTTTCTAACACTTCTTCTTCAATGACTTCTCGCTCTGATTCTTCACCATTTTCATAGGTTACTTTGTATGTTCTAAGTACCTTACCTTTTTTACCTTCTGTTTCCACATATGATTTACCTTTTTCTAATGAAGAATCTGTCTTTTCTTTTACCTTAAATGAAATAGCTTCTTCTACTTCTTCCATTTCCTCTTCGATACGTGTCAGTTCAATTTTTGAATCTTCTTCAATAGTTTCCTCTAGTTCAGGTTTGACCTTATCATGTTCCGTCATTTTTATTTCGTTTTCTTCTAGAAATTCCTCAACGGTACTAGCTGTCGTCCAAACTTTTTTCGCCTTCTTGTCACCATCAACTAATTCAACTTGAAATGCAGTTTCGACATCAATTTCTCGGTCTTTTCGAATAAATTCAATTTTACTTGCTGACACTTTATCATGTTTTGAAAATTCAAAGCCAGCTTCTTCAAAAAATTGACCGACTGTTGCTGCAATCGTTATATATTCACTTACCTCTCCATCTACATTCATTGTGATTGTATATGCTTTATCAAAGTTTATTTCCATTCCGTCGATAATTTTGGCATGTATAGAATGTGATAATTGATCATTCTCGCCTACGTTAATCCCTAATTCTTCAAGTAATTCACCAACAGTTTCATTATTTGTTTTGACTGTTTGCTCCTCACCATCTTCTGCAAAGACAACCTCGGCTTTAGATGCCTCATGTATTGTCCACACTGCAAATAGGGCAACCACTACGAAAGAAAATAATGTAAAACTAGTAATTTGTTTATTTTCTTGTAATGGCCTTATCATTTTTCGCATTGTATTGCCTCCTTAACACGACTATTATTATAGTAAGTGTCTCTATGCAAGTCAAAATCAATACGGTTACGAGTATATTACATTACCATTACATGGAAAGAGTATTTTCAGAAAATTCTATAAGTCTATAATGGCAATGTTCTCTACCATTATTTCCTCATATTTATTTTTTATACATTACTTTTACTAGATTTACTTAATATTAAAAAATCGAAGGGCATTAGTCGTCGTTACCTGACATAATCGGGCATAATCAATATTTCTTAGCTCCGCAATCTCTTCCGCAATTAACGTAACATAAGCTGGTTCATTTCTTTTACCACGATATGGAAGTGGTGCTAAATAAGGGGCATCTGTTTCAATTAACAAACGATCCAACGGAACAATCTTTGCTACTTCTTTTATTTCATGTGCATTTTTAAATGTTACAGGTCCACCAATAGAAATATAAAAATTCATGTCCAAACAAGGTTGAACATCCTGTACTGTTCCACTGAAGCAATGCATAATACCTCCGATTGATTCGGCTTCTTCCTCTTGCAAAATTCGAATAATATCACTTGTTGCCTCTCGATTATGAATAATGATTGGCATATTTAGACGTTTCGCTAATCTAATTTGTTGGCGGAAAACCTTTTCCTGCACAGCTTTCGGTGACATATCCCAATAGTAATCAAGCCCCATCTCCCCTAGCGCCACTACTTTTGGATGACTTGTCAACGATTCTAGCCAACTTAAATGTCCTTCTTCGTAATCGATTGCATCAACAGGATGCCAACCGACAGCAGCATATATTCCCTCATACATTTCAGCAATTTCTATCGCTAAAGGAATCGTTTCTGCATTAAAACCAACAACTATCATTTTACTTACACCATTTTCCCGGGCTCGGGTAATTACCTCTTCTCGGTCTTCAATAAACTGTCTTGCATTTAAATGAACATGTGTATCAAATAACATTGACTAAAACTCCCCTTTATACCAACGATGAATTTCCCCCAAACAAAAAAGATCAACCCCTTTTCATACGAAAGAAATTGATCCCTTGCTGTTCATTATTCCACAATAGACCCATTTGGTAAATCATCAGCTACAGTCGCTAATGATAATTGACCATCTGGTCCTTCACCAGATAATATCATTCCTTCCGACATTTCTCCTCTTAACTTCGTCGGTTTCAAATTCATGACACAAATAACCTGTTTTCCGATTAACGATTCAGGAGAATAATACTCGGCAATACCTGAAATAATTTGTTTTTTCACTTCCCCAAGATCGACTTGTAATTTTAGGAGCTTATCCGCATTTTTCATTTTCTCAGCACGGATAATTTCACCAACACGTAAATCTAATTTCATAAAATCATCATACAAGATTTCTGCTTTTCCTTGTTGTTCTGCTACTTTCTGTGGTGGTTGCATCATTACCTTAATCGTTTCGATTTCCTCTTCCATATCTAACCGTGGAAATAACGCTGCACCTTTGGCTACCTTTGTGCCTTCTACTACTTGTCCATGCTCAGATAAGCTTTCCCAAGTTTGTAATCGTTCATCATCTAGAATACCCAACTGTTTTAAAATTTCAGACGGCGACTCAGTCAAAAATGGTTTTAACATCACAGCTATCATCCGAAGCGATTCAACTAAGTGTGCCAATACATTACCTAATCGTTGTTGTTCACTTTTCTCTTTTGCTAATTTCCATGGTTCTGTTTCATCGATATATTTATTAGAACGACGGATTAATTGCCATATTGATGAAAGTGCCACTGAAAATTGCATGTCATCCAATGCCTTTTCCACATTAATAATTGTTTCATCCATCAATTTTTCAAGTTGATTATCTTCTGCTGTTTCAGAGGATTGATATTGTTTGATGTCACCTTGAAAGTATTTTTCAATCATCGCTACTGTTCGACTTAACAAGTTACCTAAATCATTTGCTAAATCGTAATTAATTCTTTCTACAAAACCTTCTGGAGTAAAGACCCCATCAGATCCAAATGGAACTTCCCTTAACAAATAATATCTAAGGGCATCTAGGCCGTAACGATCGATTAACGAATTAGGATCAATCACATTCCCTTTCGATTTAGACATTTTCCCGTCCTTCATTAGAATCCAACCATGGGCAAATACTTTCTTTGGCAAGGGTAAATCCAATGCCATTAAAATGATTGGCCAATAAATCGTATGGAAACGGACAATTTCCTTCGCCATTAAATGGACATCAGCAGGCCAATATTTTTTAAACATGTCATCATGATCTGTGTCATATCCTAATGCCGTAATATAGTTCGTTAAAGCATCAATCCATACGTAAATGACGTGTTTAGGATCACCTGGTACTTTAATTCCCCAGTCGAACGTCGTTCTAGATACCGCTAAATCCTCCAAGCCAGGCTTAATGAAATTGTTAATCATTTCATTTTTACGACTTTCCGGTTGAATAAACCCAGGATTCTCCTTATAGTAGGTTAACAACCGATCAGCATATTTACTCATTTTGAAAAAATAGGACGCTTCCTTCACCTTTTCCACTTGTTTACCACAGTCTGGACAATGTCCATCATTTAATTGCAAATCAGTAAAAAAGGATTCACAAGAAATACAATACCAACCCTCATATTCATCTAAGTAAATATCACCTTTATCGACTAGTTTTGAAAAAATTTGCGCAACAATCTTTTTATGTCGTTCTTCTGTTGTACGAATAAAATCATCATTAGAAATTTTTAACTTCTTCCATAGCTCCTGAATCCCACCAACAATGTCATCTAAATATTGCTGTGGGGCTAAACCTTGTTCCTCAGCAGCTTTTTGGATTTTTTGCCCATGTTCATCGGTCCCTGTTAAGTATCTAACATCATAGCCACGCATTCGTTTATATCGTGCCGTAGCATCCCCTGCTACAGTTGAATAAGCGTGGCCAATATGCAAATTACCACTCGGATAATAAATTGGCGTTGTAATATAAAATGTTTTTTGCTCTGACATGACCCATTCTCCTTCAAAATCAATCTAAAACTATGTCTATTGTATCTGCTTTTCTTTTTCATTTCCAATATGTACATTTATCCTAGCACTTCATACATGGACGATAAAGTTTAAATAGTGTTAAATTTTTTTCAATTTGTACCACTAACAGTACAAACCTTCCTAATTTAACTATTAATAGAATGATAGTATATTATTTTCCATTATGTTATAATAGCTATTGAATTCGGGAAAACAGTAGATGAAATTCACTAAATGATTTGGTATACCATGCCCATACTAACACTTATTGCCAAATCAATTATACTTACAGCTTGAAAGGGGGCAAATCATTTAATGAAGTCGACGGGAATGGTTAGAAAAGTCGATGAACTTGGTAGAGTTGTTTTACCAATCGAATTAAGACGTTCATTGGACATCAAGGAAAAAGATGCCATCGAGATTTATATTGATGGAGATAAAATTATTCTTAAAAAGTACGTTCCTAATATGGCATGTCAAATTACCGGTGAAAGCACGGATGATAATGTTGCATTAGCAAATGGGAAAATCGTGTTAAGTCCAGAGGGTGCGAAAACTTTAATAGCAGAAATTAATAAGGCATTTTCTTAAACAGTACCCAACTAATAGTGAACAAATATAAAAAAACCGCTATTAATTCTCTATCAATTGCAATTTCTTAATTCACACTTGACCTTGCATTAGTTGTGCAAGATTTTTTTTGTTTTCTTCCGTCCAATGTTACTGGTAAAAGTAAATACAATCGATGCAAATACTATTTAGTCTACTTTTAATAGAGCAAGGTTATTTGTTTTTCACATGGATAGATGCATATACTTCTTTTTTCGGTATATCGCGGTCTACAGCTACTTGCTTTAATGCCTCTTTATGTGAAAGGTGTTTTTCCCTTTCATAATAGGCCACATGTTCATCTATTTGATAATCATTCCACCAACTATTTTCTATACCATGTTTAGTTCCCGTATACCCTTCCAAAACAATACATATTTCTCCCTTTAAACTGTGTTCCCGTAACCAGGTCACTATTTCAGTTACAGTCCCACGAACATACTCCTCATGTAATTTTGATATTTCCCGGGCAATTACCACATTTCGATGAGCAAAATACTTTTCCATTGCTTCTAATGTTTGCCTTACACGAAATGGAGATTCATAAAAGACTATCGTAGGCTTAGCATTTTTAAGCCCTTCCAACTCTATGTGTAATAAAGACTTTTTCTTTGGCAAAAATCCGTAGAATAAAAAGTTTTTAGTAGGTAGACCTGAACCGACCAATGCACATAATGCAGCATTGGCACCAGGTAAAACGATGACAGCGATTTGGTTTTCAATTGCCTCACTTATTAAATAATGACCAGGATCAGACACAACAGGCATTCCGGCATCACTGACAAGAGCAATATTTTCTCCATTTACTAATTGTTCTATCAATCCCTTTGTACGTGAGATTTCGTTATGTTGATAGTAACTAACGAGTGGTGTGTTAATTTGAAAATGATTCAGAAGTTTTTTTGTATGCCTTGTGTCTTCAGCAGCAATTAAATTAACCGTATTTAAAACATTAATTGCCCTAAACGTCATATCCTCCATATTACCAATGGGGGTTGGCACAACATATAATTTTCCACGGTCCTCATTTTTAAAGCTTTTCTTTATCTTCATTGAATATCTGTCCCTTTTTTAATCGTTGTTGGTTAATTAATTCACATTTTTTTACCCTACGATACTGTTTAATTTCATATTCCCTAGCCAAAGCATCTGATTTATTTGTGTACGATTCTTCATAAACTAATTGTAAAGGTCCTCGTCCACGGGTATATTTTGCCCCTTTCCCTTCACGATGCATTTGTAATCGATGTGCTAAGTCATTCGTATATCCGGTATATAATGTATCATCACCACATTGCAATATATAAACGACATGCTTATTTCCCATAAATAATCTTCCTTGCCTCATTGGTATAAGTGTTGTCATCCTCATAGATAAATAATGGGGGTAAGATTTTTAGCCCTGATTTACCGTCTCTTATCGCTTCAAATAAAATGGTATTAGCCTCTTTCCCTCGTTTTGGATAAACAAACTGAATACGTTTCGGTTCTAATTGATATGCTCGGCATAATGTGATTAAATCAACAAGTCGTTCTGGGCGATGAACGATAGCGACCTTGCCACCAGGTCTAACATACAATTTACATGCCTTAATAACCTCTTCTAATGTACAACAAATTTCGTGTCGGGCAATCGTCATATAGTTACTTTCATTTTGGTGTGACGTTTCCGATGATTTAAAATATGGTGGGTTGCACGTAACTGTATCATAAAAACTTTGATGTAATAAAGGATGACGGTCTCTTAAGTCCCCTTCAAAAATTTCTATACGGTGCTCTAATTTATTTAATTCAATACTTCGTTGGGCCATACTGATAAGTCGCTTTTGTATTTCAAGTCCCTTAATTTTTGCCTTTGTTCGATATGAAAGCAATAATGGGATAACACCATTTCCACTACATAAATCTAATATATTCCCCTTTGCTATCGGGATAGAGGAATAATCAGCTAACAGCAGTGCATCAAGTGAATAGGAAAATATCGTTGGGCTTTGAATAATTCGAAGATTTTCATCTGCGACGATATAATCTAAACGTTCATCATCTATTAACTTCACCATTTTCGTTACCTCTCATTCTAGCTTACCCAAATAAAAAGCCGTCTCGCAGGAAGACAGCTAACATTCATTATGAGCGATTTAATAAAGACATACAAAATAAACAATTCCCTTCTTCCTCACGGGGGCTACCAAACTCTAAATGACAAATATGGAAACCATCGCGGTAAATTTTCTCCAAATTTTCCATCGCCTTGTTTGGCTTTTTAACCGCTTCTACCCCATTTCCCGATTGATTAACAGTCCTTATTTGTTCATCCTTTAAAATAGCCTTTAAATGTTCATTTTCAATATATAAACGATGGTTTTCCTCTACTACCTTCGTTAAATGGCTTTTTAAATCAAGAAATTGTTCGTTTAAAAAAGCCATTTGTGCTTCGATTTGAGACACTTCGTCAAATATCTCTTTTTTTCTCAATCAATTCCACCTCTTTACTCTGTTACAGGTGCCAAAATCATTTCTTCTTCAATCATTTCATCTAGCGTATATTCAATCACATTTCCTTCTTTATACAATTCAATCGATACCTCTTTTTCTAGCATGTTTAAATGAACTACTTTACCCTTTCCATAAGGTGTTTTTATTTCTTCGCCGATATCTGGCAATTGTCTCTTCGCTTCCTCATAAGTATCATTTTCATATTTCAGGCAACACATTAAACGTCCACATAGACCGGAAATCTTTGTCGGATTTAATGATAAGTTTTGGTCTTTGGCCATTTTAATTGAGACAGGTTCAAAGTCTCCGAGAAATGTTGAGCAACAAAGCATTCGTCCACAAGGTCCTATACCACCTAATAGCTTCGCCTCGTCGCGGACACCAATTTGTCTTAATTCAATCCTCGTCTTAAATAAAGTAGCCAAATCCTTTACCAAGTTACGGAAATCAATTCTTCCTTCTGCTGTAAAGTAGAAAATAACTTTATTCCTATCAAATGTATATTCTGAATCAATAACTTCCATATCCAAATTATGTTCTTTTATTTTATTATGACATGTTTTTAATGCATTTTGAGCCAATCGTTTATTTTCCAGAATGTTTTCTTTGTCCTTTTCTGTCGCCACCCGCTGAATTCTTTTTAATGGTAAGACAACATCTTCTTTATCTACCATTCTTTTTTCAATGGCAACTTCGCCCAATTCAATACCACGGGCTGTTTCAACAATCACATCATCGAATTGTTGGGCATCTATATCATTCGGATCAAAATAATAAATTTTGCCGACTTTTTTAAACCGAACACCAATTACTTGGATCACACTGTTTCACCTCTAGAGTTGTAATACTAAATCTTCCATTACTAACGTTGACTGAATATTTTGATTTAATTTACGTTTTGCTTCTAGCAAACTTGTCATCATCTTTATTAATTTTTTCGTTGAAAAGTAGTTTATCGCTTGTTCTACTAAAACATCATTTTCAATGAAAACATGGGGGGGATGATGCCGCTGCATTTGTAAATTTGCCATGTCTTGAACAGCTAAAAACATGATATCGAGAGCCATTTCTAACTCTGCCTTTTCTTTTAATTCGGTCAATATATCTAGATGTAAAAAAAGAAAACGTTCATCATTTTGCTTCATGACAACTTCTATTAAATCCTTCATTAAATCTCTGATTTTATATATCTTTTTTTCCTCATGAAGAGCCATTCCCTCATCAAGATTATTCGTTAAGGCACTTATTAATTGTGCATCATTTTCACTAATTTCCGCTTGCACTAGTTTTTGCTTAAGTTGATTGTTATCCAACGGTAGTAAATCGATAATTTGACAACGAGATTGAATCGTCGGCAAAAGAGCATTGACATTATTCGTTGATAGGATAATCATCGTCCCTTCATTCGGTTCCTCAATAAATTTCAATAACCGATTAGCTGCATGAATATTTAAGAGCTCAGCATCTGGTATAATGAACATCTTTTGATTTGATTCATACCCCGTCATTGAAAATTCACGAATAATATCTCTTACTTCCTCTGTTCGAATCGTTTGTGTTTCCCGTTTTAAACGGTGAATATCCGGGTGATTACCCGAAATGACTCGTTTGCAACCATGACACTCTTGGCATGGTTCAACACCATTAGTCTCTTCGCAAAATAGACTCATTGCTAATAACTCTGTTAACTCGCTTTTTCCACTGCCTGACATCCCATGGAGAATGTACGCATGTGACATACGATTTGCCCGTATACTATTGGTGAAAATTTTACACGCAACAGGCTGAATTTCGCTCATTTTTTCCCATGTCAACATCTTACATCATCCCTCAACATATTGCTTGTTCGTAGTCTTAAGTATAAAGATTTACTAATAGACCGTTGATTTCGCCAATTAAGGCGAGTAAATCGACAGTCGTTTTTTCTTGCTCCATTAAATCATTCGTCAGCTGTATTAGTCTTGCATCTATTTCTTTCACTGTCTTTAATGTATGGTTGGAACTAAAATGATGGGATTTCGAAAGTTCTAATCCACTTGTGACAGTTTTCTCCAAAAACTGCTTAATCATTCTTTTAAATATTGCTAGATCACGAAAAGTTCGGTGCTTGGCAAGTTTTTCACCTTGGTCAGTAATACTTTTCATTAACGAGTCTAGTTCTTCATGTTTTAGTTTATCATATTGTGATTGAACCATCTTCGTAAACTTTTTACTATCCTTCTGGCGTTTACTATATCGTTTTTGTTCAATCCTTGAACGTGTTTCTTGTTCTATTTTCATATAGCAAACCTCCCCGATGATAGTTAGAAACGATAAAATGATTCAATAGGAAGAATAAAGACTGTAGCCCCACCAACCTCTACTTTCACAGGCTTCGGGATATACGAATCAGCATTACCACCCATCGGTGAAATAGGGGCTACCATTTGTTCTCTTTGAGAACAATTTTCTTTAATGATTTTTAACGCCTCATCTATGTGCTCATCTTCACAACCAATCATTAACGTCGTATTACCTTCTTTCAAAAAACCTCCAGTTGTTGCTAATTTGGTCGTTTGAAAATTTTCCTTACTTAATGCAGTAATGAGACGGTTTGAATCTTTATCCTGTACAACAGCAATAATAAGCTTCATTTAACATCCTCCTCATTTTTAATAAATTGATCAATCACACTTAAAGCTTGTAAAAAAACGGCCTTTTCCGACTGGGAAGCATCAATTCTTTTTATTCGTTGTGGAAACTGTTTCAACAATAATTGATATCCTTCGTAGACTTTTTCGTGAAATAACTTCTTTTCATTATCCAAACGGTTCATTTCCCGATTTTTATTACTAGCAATTCTACTTAAGCCTTCTTCGGGAGTGATATCAAAATATAATGTCAAATTAGGCATACATGAATCGATCGCAAATTCATTAATCATCAACACTTCTTCAATCCCTATTCCACGAGCATGCCCTTGATAGGCTAAGCTACTATCAATAAATCGGTCACACAATACGAGTTTACCAGATTTTAATGCTGGTAATACTTTTTCAATGAGATGTTGTCGTCTAGCAGCAGCATATAATAACGCTTCCGTTCTCTTTTCCATATTAGTATGCGAATTATCTAAAATTATTTCTCTAATCTTTTCGGAAATCGTTATTCCGCCTGGTTCTCTCGTTAATAAAACATCATAACCTCTTAAAGTTAATTCCTTGTATAATTGTTTAATGGTTGTTGTCTTACCAGCCCCTTCGCCACCTTCAACCGTTATAAACATCCCCGACACAGCTGCCTCTCCTTCTACAACTTTATATGATAAATGCTTTAATTTGTATTTTATTTGTAGAATGACCTACTATAAATTCAATTTTACTATTAAATGTATTCTTTATATCATACATGTATGGACCATTGTTAGCAATTTATAATTATTTTATTTGTATAAATATTGGTAAGTTATTGGTATGATTATTCTTCAGAGCCCTTGCTTGGATTTTTCTCCCCTTAAGACTACTAACTTAGGTGGGGGTTCTTTTCCCATTTATCCTATTGTCAGGGTCCCTAAATGATAACCCCGTAAACATTTTACATATACTGATATAATTACCTTTATTGTACCATGATTTACACTTAAATTTAACTGTAAAAAACTTTATCATAGTAAATTATTTGATGGTGTAAATCCAGCAATATTTCACTCGTAAATATTGTAGTTGATAAAAGCACCCACACTCACCTCAGGTACAAATGCGACATCTTTGAGTCGGTGCCGCTCCCTAATGATTTCAGAGGGACGACTATTTATACACAATCCCGGGAAGTGGCCGTTCTTTGCCGTTCTATAAAAGTCACATACTTTTTTACGTATTTGAGATATGGCCTTAATAGGACCATATAAATAGACACAAAAAAAGCCCGTCATTTGACGAGACCTTATTCGTTCTTACGAAAACGGTGCAAACAAACCATTTCTATTTTTTAATTTTTGCACATAATAACGATATTTTTCTTCCCGCGGTTCCGTATGAATCATATTATGCTCACAAGCAGTACAAATAAATACCGTCCGAATAAAAATTCCCTCTAATTGTTCATCATCACAAATTGAACATTTCCACAAGGAAATCACCTCCATCAGTTTAATAGAAGTGTCTCCTAAACATATTAGTTATATACTTGAAATGGGAATTTCCCCTTAATTTTTTTGCGAATTATAGCATTTCATGATTAAGAAAGAAATAATATTTGCAAACCTAATAGAGAAATAACTCCAAGAATCCCCAACAAACTACTAACAATCACTGTAAAAATATTAATCGGAAGATGTAATCCAATATATCCTGCAAATACATTAAAAATAAATAAAAATAAAATACCGACTGTTATTTTAAACATCACTTTTCCTAATAAACGAATAAAAGTCATCGGTGCCCCAATTAGAAACAACAGAATGATTAAACAAACTAATCCTGCAATGATCACTATTGAATTCATTTCCTCAACTCCTCATCTACCATACGTATATGAAAAGTAATAGGAAAAAATGACATCTATCTGGTGCTCTTCAGTAATATTAGAAGTTATCTTTTAAAAAAGTAATATTACGATGTTTAATTTCTTTTAACAAAAACATATATTTCGCTTGCGCCAATTTAAGTTGATATTCTGTGTACTGTAAAGGATCAACACTTTTATCAACCAATGAACGTAACGTTTTCCATTCCTTTTCAAGATGAAAATAGGCATCAAGCACTTCTTGATCATATCGTTGCACTTTTTTCTTTTTCTTCATTTTTTCACCAGTTTACTAATTATTATAATTCCCGTCGGCCTTCTAACGATTTAGCTAATGTCACTTCATCTACATATTCCAAATCCCCACCAACGGGCATTCCATGTGCAATTCGAGTCGTTTTAATTCCGGAGGGCTTTACTAAACGCGAAATATACATCGCTGTAGCCTCCCCTTCAATATTAGGATTCGTTGCCAAAATAAGTTCCTCTACATCATTTTCTTTCAATCGTTGAATCAACTTTGGAATATTAATGTCCTCTGGACCAATGCCATCCATTGGGGAAATAGACCCCTGTAACACATGATATCTCCCATTAAACTCCTTCATTTTTTCCATCGCAATGACATCCCTTGAATCCTCAACAACACATATGACTGTTTCATTCCGTGATCCATCCTGACAAATTGAACATTTTTCCTGATCAGAAATATGCCCACAAATTGAACAATGGGTTAATTCTCGTTTCACACTTACTAATGCTTTCGCAAAATCAACCACATCATCGTCATTCATATCAATCACAAAAAAAGCCAGTCTCACGGCTGTTTTAGGACCAATGCCTGGCAATTTTGTAAAACTATCAATTAATTTTGAAATTGGTTCTGGATAATACATCATTTATTCCCCTAAAAGAAACTTTTTGCATCTGACACGACATTGAGAATCCCATTTTCCCAAATTAAAACATCCCTGGAGGCATATTTAATCCTTTTGTAAATTGCCCCATCGTTTCATTTGTTTTATTATCGATTTGTTTTAGCACATCATTTGTCGCGGTTAACACTAAATCTTGTAGCATGTCAATTTCTTCGGGGTCAACCACTTCTTCATTAATTTGTACGTCTAATATTTCTTTACTGCCATTGGCTGTTACGGTTACCATGCCACCACCTGAAGATGCTTCAAACTCCATTGCCATTAACTCATCTTGTGCCTTCATCATTTTCTTCTGCATTTGTTGCATTTGCTTCATCATATTTCCCATATTGCCTTTCACTTATATTGCCTCCTTAAAATGCTTACCTAATAGATATTTTTGATTTTTTTGTTATTATTCTTTTACTTCAACAATGTCTTTCCCAAATAATTTATGAGCTTCTTCCACTACTTCTGAATGTTCTTCTTTAGATTGTGTAGAAACCTCCTGACCTTTTTGTTGATTCTTCAAATATGCTTCTCGTTCATCTTGCCACTGGTCTTCCGGTATGACAATAATATGATATGGCTTCCCTTGCACTGTAGATAAAGTAGATCCCACCACTTCTAGATGATCTTGGATTAATTTGCAGTGTATGTCATGTGTAAATGCGATGACAGCTGCATCCTTTGAAGCTGCAACAGGCTTTGCGGCCTTCAACATTGCATGAACAACAGGTGTAGATCTTCTTAATTGCTCTAAGAAAGATTCCCAATTTGTCCGTATTTGTTCGATTGATTCTTTTTCAGCTTCATCCAATACATGCTTTATGTCATTAGCATTAACACGAAAAACTTGTGAAGATTTCGTAGATTGCCTTACAGGTCTTCTAGGTTGTTCCTGTGCCACTGCTTGGCTCGGCTTAGATGCTAATTCTTTCAAGCGATTTTCTAACTTAGACATTCTTTCCGCTAATGCTTCCACTATTTCGGAAGCTGCTTCGCCTTCGCTAGATACTTCCGACAGTGATATTTCATATCGCTTCGTCACAGATAAAACAGTTATTTCAACAAAAACTTTCGGATTGTTCGTCCACTTAATATTTTGTTCACAGCGAGTGAACTGTAACAATGCATATTGAATCCAATCTTCATCCACGAGTTCTGTCATTGTCTTAAAAGTATCGTTGACAACTGCCCTTTCTAGGTAAGGTTCCAATTGTGAAGTTGATTTATAAAATAATACATCACGTAAAAAGTAAATGAAATCAAAGACAAACCGGCCTGGGTCTTTCCCCGTTTGTACCATTTGATCAAATAATTGTAATGTTTCGGCAATATTTTGCTCATACATTGCTTGGAGCATAGCGGTTAAAATTTCCTGAGAAACTCCACCAGTAATCGCCAATACATCCTCTACCGTGACATCATCTTCACTATAAGCAATCGCCTGATCTAACATACTTAAGGCATCTCTCATTCCGCCATCTGCCGCCAATGCGATCGCATCAAGGGCATCGGGCAAAACCCCAATGTTGTCATGATCTGTAATATATGTCATTCTTTCAACAATCATACGATTGTTAATTGGTTTAAAATCAAACCGCTGACATCGTGAAATAACGGTTAACGGAATCTTATGTGGTTCTGTTGTCGCTAAAATAAACACAACATGCTCTGGAGGCTCTTCTAACGTTTTTAATAACGCATTAAAAGCACTTGGTGTAATCATATGAACTTCATCAATGATGTATACTTTGTAGGGGACAACACCTGTTGCATAATTAACTTGCTCACGAATTTCCCTTATGTGGTCAACACCCGTATTTGAAGCCCCATCCATTTCAATCACATCAGTAATTGATCCATCCAAGATCCCACGACAAGCATCACATTCATTGCATGGTTCACGTGATGGCATCTTTTCACAGTTAATCGTTTGCGCAAAAATTTTCGCAGCACTCGTTTTCCCCGTCCCCCTAGGACCGGTAAAAAGATAGGCATGCGAAAGCTTCTCTTCGACAATAGCATTTTGTAATGTTTTCGTTATATGTAATTGCCCGATGACATCAGCAAACAACCTAGGACGCCAAGTACGATACAATGCTTGATAACTCATCATGTACATCCTTCCATTATTTCTTACTTATTATAACGTATTTTCAGCATTAATTGAACTAACAGCCACCTTGAGAATTTCTTTCATTATCATAGATTCCATCCATTATTTCTCCAAGCTTAATCAGACATCTCTTCAATTCGTTTCATAAATTCATCGACAGCTTGATATCCTTGTTGTTTTAAATGCCAGTTATTAACTGCAGCCTCAATTAACCCTACAACATCACGTCCGGGTTTTAACTGAATTTGTAAATAAGGTATTTCAACATCCATATAGGATGTATATTTTGATGCCACTTCTAAATCATTGTATAAAGACGATCCTTCCCATTTCGTCAATTCAATATCAAGTCCTATTCTCGTCTCTGCCTGAAATGCCTGTCTTCCATACATTCTTACAACATTCAGTAAACCAATACTACGAAGTGACAGTAACTCCTTATTCGTTTCATTATGTGTTCCGATAATCGTTTCAGGACTTAGCTTTTTCAGCACAACAATATCATCCGCTACTAAACGATGCCCACGACCAAGTAAAGAATGAGCGATTTCACTCTTTCCAACCCCAGAATCACCGCGTAATAAAATACCAAGCCCTAAGACATTGACACAAACACCGTGAATTGCGATTTCTTCCGCTAATTGTCGGATTAAATAAGCATCAATACGCCCATTAAATTCATAATTTGATTCATCAGTACTGAGTAACGGAATATGCCGTTCTTCACAATATTTGCGTAAATATTTTAATCCTTTGTTACCATCTGTCACGATAATACAGGGAGGATCGTATTGAACTAAATTACCAATACGAACACTTCGTTCATCCTCAAACAATGAACGTAAATAATTAATTTCATCTTCACCCAATACTTGGACATGGCCAGTTGGGAAAAAAGGAATATGATCAATAAACTCCAATCCCGGGCGCCTTGCTTTTGCTTTCGTGACTACCCGATTTAATGCCTCTTTACCTGCCAATACTTCTAATTGAAGTCTATCTATTATTTCACTAATCGTTATTTCCTTTGTCATCTTCACACTTCCTATATTAATCATTTAATAATATAATAATGTATCAGAAATCACTTTAATGATCTGACCTATGTTAATATAAATTATACTACAACATACAAGAGATTTGTTATCATTTTTAAGTTGGTGAAAGGTTATGTTAGGTTTATGGGTGTTTGAATTTAAATTGGCGCTAATAGAGTTAATCAAAAATCCAATTACCTATTGGATTATTGTACTTATGATCATTTTAGGTCGCCAACGTCAAAAACTAGAAATAAAACAATTCGGGAAAAAAATTCACTCTCTAATTCCCTCCATTTTCAATCTAACATTCATCGGCATAGTTAGTTCAGTAATCATTTCTATTCTCGCTATTTATTTCGGGCTTGTTGTCAGCTACGAAATTATTATCGTCGCCACTGTCATTACGTTAATTTTGTCCATCATTTACCAACAAGTGTTTCTATCCATTGCTTATACATTAGGGGCCACTTTTTTCATCCTTTATTTATCAACAAACCATTTATATGAGCAAAGTAAGGCCATTTTACTTTCTGTTTCTTTACTAATTGGTATTTTTATGATGATTGAAGCATTATTACTAGCTACTACAAAAAAACACCACTATTATATTGAACAACGGAAAAGCCCCCGTGGGAAATTATTTGGACAGTTTTTCTTGGAAAAAATGGCGATTTTCCCCGTTTTCCTATTTGTTCCCGACGGAAATTTATTTGCTATCTATCCTTTATTTAGTGTCGGAGATGAACGGTATAGTTTAACCATTTTCCCCGTTGTATTGGGATTTAGCTTTCTAGCAAAACAACAATTACCTAAGATGTTATTACAAAAATTATCAAGACACATTTTTCTACTAGGTATATTCATTGTTGCCATGACATTCGTCAGCCATTTTTATCCGATGATACTGCCATTTGTCGTATTAATTGCGATAGTTTTACGATTAATGATACAGTTCAGATCAGTAAATAAAGAATTACGAGCAGACCCTTATTTTTTCGAAATGAACAATGAACCTACCGTTTTTTGGGTTGAAAAACATTCACTAGCTGAAAAGGCAGGTCTCAAAATTGGGGATACCATCGTTAAAATTAATGATGAAAATGTGTCTACAATAGCAGATGTCGATCGTCTGTTATTGCAATTTAAACATGAATATTTATCTTTTGTTTATCGTAACAAAAACAATGAACTCCGTTCAAGCAAACGACCAGTTTATGCAACAACAAGAGAAGAATTAGGTATTACGTTTATTAATGGCACTTAAGTTAACATACATTGGGAAGGATGATTGCGAGTGGGACCTAGACAAAGGCTGATAATAACCTTATCTGTAGTATCTATTTTATTTGTCATGGTGATATTGACGGGGTGTGGTGGCCCAACAACTGAACATAAGGGATTACCCGGTAATCAACCACCGTCAGTAAAAATTGAAATTGATGGTCAGGAATACGACACGATATTGGGGACCTATTGTTGGGGGCCAAATGGAGACGGATATCATGAATGTGCTGATACTGCCGGTCCAGTTGGGTTATTAGCAGATGAAACCCCTATTCAAGTAACACCTAATGAGGAAGTTACGATCATGATGGACTACACACCATTACCTGACAAAATCGAACTAGCCAAAACAACTGAACAAGAAGAAATTGATAACGTGGAGTTAATTGACAACCAATTTAATGTACCCGCGGAAAAAGGCATCTATTATTATGATTATGCCGTTTGGTGGATGGATGAGGACGATCATCAAGTATCGTTGGGAGATGCATTTTACGCCTTTGTTATTGAAGTAAAATAGGATTGGATGATTGCATTCGGTCCTTGACTTCTCTACTAAGTTGGTCAATTTCCCTTTTTTGAAAATTGATAGACAAATCCAGTCAGAAAAACAGTAAAACTCCCTTTAATGAATTGATGTCTTGTGACAACTAACTTAAAGGGAATTTTTAATTTGTTATTTTATTTTTGTTCTACATTTTCATCACCATTAAGGTTGTCCTCATCAACACTTGGTTCATCAGATGCTGCCACTTCAGACTCATCATTACCTTCGACCCACTCTAAAACTTCTTCTCCTTTTTCATGTGAAACCCCTGTGTCAAACTCGATATCTTTAAGTTCCTCATCAAGTGAATCCGTATATTCATCTTCAATTTCTGGCCCATCATCAAAACCCGTTTCTTCTTCCTGTCCCATCACTTCTTTGTCCCTTGCAGTTTCTTCTAAATTTAACTCAGTATCCCTTAGGGTAAAGACGGCTACTTGATCGTTCAATACTTTCGCGAGTACATCTAATTCACTTGCATTATCAGCTATTTTATCCATTGAACTTGATGCCTCCTGAGTTGAAGCGGTCGACTCCTCAATTCCCGCGGCAGCTTCCTCAGAAACAGCGGCAATATCACTAATTAGGCCGTTCATTTTCTCACTATTTTCCGCAATCTCTTGCAATTGATTAGCCATATTTGAAATGCCTTCTACCATATTACCTATTGATAAATTAATTTCATTAAAACTATCTCCCGTTTTATCAATTTGTAATGTGCCTTCCTTCACTTCTTCATAGCCTTTTCCAAGAGAAGCAACCACCTCATCAGTTTCACTTTGTATATTCGATACAATGTGCGTGATTTGTGCAACAGACTGTGTTACTTGTTCAGCTAGTTTTCTTACTTCATCAGCAACAACTGCAAAACCTTTCCCATGTTCTCCAGCCCGTGCCGCTTCAATAGCTGCATTAAGTGCAAGCAAATTAGTTTGATCAGCAATATCTTTTACCACTTGAACGAGCGTTGAAATTTCCTCTGATTGTTCATCTAAACCTTTCACCTGGTCAACTGCATTAGCCATAATTTTATCGATACGATTCATCTGCTCAACTGATTGGCTCATTAATTCTTCGCCATTTTTTGTCACACGACGAACATCTTCCGTTGAGCTAACAATTGCTTGTCCCTCTTTTTGTGATACTAGTACAGACTCAAGGAACTGACTCATTTCTTCAGATAACTCTGTAGCACTATTTGCTTGAGTTTCCGCCCCTTCAGCTAATTCTTCCATCGTTTTTACCATTTGATTACTACTTACTTTCACTTCATTCGATGACCTAGTAAGCATTTCACTACTTAATCCTAATGAATGAGAAGCCCGTATTACTTCGCTAATTATACCATTCATATTTTCCCTTAGTAAATTAACCGAATCGGCTATTTGACCAATTTCATCCCTACCACGATAATCCATTCTATCAACATTAAGGTTACCCTTTGCAAGCTCAGATGTCGTGGTCACAACCGTTTTCAAGTTACGGGATGTCATTCGACTTATGAGGATTATATTGAAATATCCGAGCAATACACTAATACTTCCTGCAACTAGTAATATAATGATGCTATGAAACATACTTTCTTCAACCTTTTGAACCGAAACCTCTTGTTCATCAAATGCCTTTTCTACTAACCTATTAACAGATGTAATTGTCGCATTTTTTTGTGAACTAATATTTATTTTTGCATAAACCATATCCTTAGCATCAACATTTTCACCAGCAATTTTATTTAAAAATACATCCTCTGTTTTTCCTACCATGTCCTTCATTCTTTGGAAAAATACTTGATTTTCTTCATCACCTTCAAAATGTGTGTCTAATTTATCAAGCAATGAAAGGAGTTCCCCTGTTACCTCATCAAAATCCTCTAACCTTTGTCGGTTAGTTGAACTAACATAGTCCGAAATGATAGAATGTTGCTGTTCAATTAATAAAGCAATTCTGGACATGTCATTCGTCAAATTATTTTTCTCAATAATATCCGTGACATTATCCGATGCCCTACTAAACTGTATGTATACGAGAACGATAGCAAAGATAAACAATAATACCGAAAACGTAAAGACTAATAAGTACTTACCACCTATACTAATATTATTTAAAAAAGTACCCTTTTTAGGCTTTTGCCCGTTTGTCTTTGTTCCATTTTCACGTTCAGTTGAAGTATCTTTATGTATAACTTGCTTGTCCCTCACTGGGCCATTCATCCTTTTATCCCCCTTCATACCGAACAAACGGCAAAGTTTTTGGCCCTGAATAGTTCTATGTGGGCGCTATTTTTAGTAAAGTAATTGTCCGACTATGATCCGACCCCAATATAGGTGTAAAAGATGCCAGACTAATATAAAACAAGAAAAAAGAATTAGTCATTTATGTATAACATTTAGCATATTCTAACAAAATGTATAGGTATTTCCTATTATAATTTAATTTTTAATTTAATGGAAGTGTAAAAAAAATCTTTTTAACAAATTTATGACATTTTTTAATTTAAGTTAGTCAATCATTACATCAAATACTTTTATCAGTTCATAGTATATGAGTCATAAGGCTATTAAATGGAGACCGGGCAGATAGGATTACCCGTGTAACTGACATATTCAGTACACCATATTTTATCGCTTCATTAGCAAGTTTCACTAGAATTCCTTAACTAGTGATGGGGAAGTATAATATGTTAATACTATTCGTAGAAAAGTGAGGACAAGTCATGAACATTCACATTATATCCGTAGGAAAAATCAAAGAAAAATATATTCAATTAGGTATTGAGGAATTTCAGAAACGGTTGCAACCATACTGTTCATTGAAGCTATCTGAAGTAATGGATGAAAAAGCACCGGAACAGTTAAGTGAAAGGCAATTAGAACTAGTGAAAAATAAAGAAGGCGAACGACTTTTAGGCAGGATTAAAGCTGACTATTATGTCGTTGCTTTGGATATAGGTGGAAAGACAATGTCCTCTGAGGAATTTGCAGATAAAATCCAGGAAATTAATTTTAAAGGAAAAAGTCATTTAGCATTCGTCATCGGAGGATCGAATGGATTAAGCAGGGAGCTTTTAGAAAGAGCTAATGAGAAAATATCCTTTTCGAAACTCACCTTCCCACATCAATTGATGAAGGTGATTTTGTTAGAGCAAGTGTATCGGGCGTTTAAGATCCAGAGGAGAGAACCGTATCACAAATAGTGGTAAAACAAAGTGTGGAAGTTGTGGTTAACAAAAAATGGCTAAATAAATTAGTATAGTTTAAAATAAAAACCTGCAGGGGAAATATATTGTTATTCCCCTGTCCTTATTAATTCTAATTAGTTCTATATATATTATTATTGTAGTATCAATTTCTGCACAATCATTACAATAATCCTACCTGACAATAAGCCTTTTTAAATATATGGAAAATTACATGAACTTTTACCAGAGGATGTAATATATAAGTTAAAATTATTACCGAAGAAAAAATAAATGAGAATATCATTACGTTTAATATATTTAAAAAGGGTATAGATCTCTATGAAAAGATAGTTTCTCTGTCAAAGAAGACCTTCTGTTTTTTAGGTAGTTTTATATAGTGTTAAGTAGGTTCAGTTAGTCCGTTAAATGTTGATGTGAAGGGTTTAAACTTTATACCTTGTGTTAGGTGGTGTTATCTAATTTCAGGTAGTACTCCACCAAAATCCCCCTGAAAATCCCTCCAAGGAAACAGGCCATATATTTCATTCAAGGGAAGATTTATTATCAATTAAATTTTGTTGATTAAGTTGATGTTTCAACAACCAAGTTTAGATTCATTATTTTCTACTCAAAGGTTATATCAATTACACTATTTGTACTATTTACGCTCATTTCCATATATCAGTTAATGTGATAGTATCACTTTGTGGTCTTAAGTTAATATTCTCAATAAAATCCACGACAATAGTTATCGGCATAGTTAAGGCTGTTCCAGATATAATACATACTCCTTGTGCAAGAACAGGAAGCATTGATTTGGAAATCCTATCTAAAGTTGAAATTGAATTATCTATAATCTGTAAATCTTTTTCATTAACTAATTTATGTAGAAAAAAATTATGGACTTGCGATAGTATGGTTGGTGATATATCTGCTGGTCGTTGGCTTGCTAGTGTTAGAAAAAATCCAAACTTTCTTCCTTCTTTAATTATTTCTTCAAATAGTTCTTGCCGATAGTCCATCCAACCATCCTGTTCTCTAAATGACTGGCTCGATAAAATATTATGGGCCTCATCTATTATTAAATGAAAACTACCTTTGCCTTTATTTGTTTTATGACCATCGAAATACATTTTTGAAACTATTAGAGAGAGAAACTTTTTTGACTCAGAATTTAAATCTCGAAGCGAGATAATTTGTAAAAAAGGTATTACAGGTAGTTCCTCCACTATTTCAATGAAATTACCTATTTTGTTAAGTCGAGTCTCTATTCTTCTAAGTAATGGTAGTATATGCTCTTGAACAACATTTTCGTACAATAGATCACTAACTAATTGTAAATGACATCTTATTTCAAATTCCTGAAATAGATTGATATCGGTATTCATGATATGATCTCTTATTTCATATAATTGAAGAACATCGTATGATTCTTGAACGAAGTCACCTTGGAATCTAAACCATTTATTCTCTCCATACCAATCCCGAAAATAAAAATACGGTGAATCGGATTTAAAAACTTTTGTGTTCTTAATGTTAATCAGATATTGTTCTATACCATATATGTGATTTTCAAGAATTTCTATCAACATATCCCGAATATCTTGGTTAGGAGCACCAGTATAAACTCGTTGAATAAGTGCAATAATCCAATTTGCTAGAGAGTGTTCTTCATCTTTATATTTTTTGGTTCTTTTTAGTAACCTTGAAATGAAAGGTTTTTGCGTTTGTTGAGTTGCAGAAAATAAAACAGAAAGCATTTCGTCCTCAAAGAAAGTATCGTATTTAATTGGAATCTTGTCCTCTGATGCTCCTCGTGAAGATAATTTATAGGTTATTTTACTTTTTATATCATTATTATTATTATTTTCAACACCAAAAGACTTTTTATGTACGTATTCTCCATTAAAATCTAAAACTACAAATGAACTCTTTTTTGTCAGTTTCGGCAATTCACTTCTCTTTGAAAATAATTCATAATACAATTTGTGTAATGTATTTGACTTTCCACTTCCTGTATTTCCAAAAACACCTATATGCGAAGCAAAAAATGAATTTACTGGCAATGAAATATTATTATTTTCATTTAGACTTTTCCCTATAGATATTGTAAAATTATTGTCTTCAGAAGTATAATTATTGATAAAAATTTGATTTATTTCGCTATTGGTTGGTATATTGCAAACATTTCCAATCATCGGTAGAAACGAGGCACCACTTATAAATTTCCCACCTTTAATATAACCAATAGTTTGTATTTCAATTATTCTCTTAATGCTATTCTTGGAAAAACGATTGTCTAAATTGTATTCCTTCATACTGTTTAAATTATCCCAAATGGTTTCTGAATTTACTTTAGCGACAATTTTCGTAAATCCTTGTGAAATAATTACAAAGCTATTAACGCTTACATTTTTTATTAAATCACCATTATGTATGAATGATGCATGATTAGAATCATCAAACGTTGCGATTTTTGACACGAAGCCGTTAACTTCAACAACAATACCTATTTCTAAATTCTTCATTCTATTTCTCCTACATATTCCAAAACCTCTTCAACTTCATCGTTTTTAAAAGACTCATACTTGTTTACAATATCCATTTCCATAAGTTTATTAATTGAAGAAAAATTAAGAATTGGAGTGGAAGTACCTGCTTCCTCATTTTCTAATAAAGAAACCACATTAGAGTATTTAAATACTTTTCCTTCATTTTTCACTATCGTATAACGAGAGTAAAGATTAGGCTCTATATCGTCTTCTTTTATCTCTTCTATAAGGAATGTTGCGGGCGTTATAAATTTTAAATTAATGGGTTCATTATTAATTGAAAAATTAAATTGCTGTATAATTTTCACTTTGTCTTGATCAGTAAAGCAAAAAACAATTACTAAAAGCGATGGATTGTTTAACGATCTTTGTACAATTTCAGTTATATGTTCATCTTGAAATGAAAAACCAAATACAATGAGTAACGATTGTTTCTTTTCAAGCTCATAACTAAGCAGTCTAAGCATATTAAAATAATGTTCTTGGATTAATGTTGTTTCAAACTTCTTTTTTGTCGGCAATACTATTTGTAAATTATCGATTTTTTTGGTTAATTTCAATAAATTTTCTTTAATACTGGCAGCGATTTCATTAAGAGGGTTAAATAAATGCTCTATTGACTCATTCGAATTTATTTCATTGATCAGGCCCTCTAGGGAATCAAAATCATACATAAAAAAATTATCTGTTAGGTGTTGATTTATATCCTGAATAACTAAGTCTAAATCTTTATTTAGATCCGCTATTATCTTTTCATTTGTTGTTACTTGTATTTTTGAAGGTTTATTTTTCCTCGTATATTCTTTCCAGTTAACCGATCCATGGCATTTAATTAAATTTATTGCTGGCATTTCATTAGAATAATTGTCAAAAATACCAGCGTAGAGTAATGTTTTATTAAAATTATCCGTACTGATAAGTTTTTTTCCATATCCATTTGTTCCGTCATTAAAGAATATCCTAGGATTTTCTTCTAACAATCCGTCAATTGCAGACTCTATAAATAAATCATAATTAGTCGTAACTACATTAATTCTTTTGGGTGAAATTCTACTGTTTCTCACCTTTAAAAATTCAAGTCCATTATGTAGAAATCGAGAATATTCGTCTATGATAGATAGCATTGTGTCACTTTTATCGTGGCAATAGCAAGTATCATTCATAAATCGTTGTATATAAATGTTATCTTTAATCGATTGAAGGTAAAAAAGAGATTTAATTAAGTTTTTCCCGTCTTGGTCTACTCCTTCACTCGATAGTATTTCTTCAAAACTACCTAAAGAAGAAAAGTATGGAGATGAAGCCCCAGCTCCAAGAAGAAACGTGACATTTTTTTCTACTAAACTTTCTTTAAAAATGGATAATACAGGATCTTCCATGCTATTTGAACCCCCTATGTTATCAAAGTTGATTACTTATTAATCTATAAAACTTATGTTAAACATTTGCTACTCCAATTAACCACTTTCTATAATATCTAAAAGCTCTTTTATGAATAGTGATACATACTCATAGTCTTTAATTACATGATAATTAACAGAAAGCATTGGTAAATTCAAATTAAAATCGTATGAAGATAGCGTCGTAATATTTGGTGAATTCCTGTGCGTCATTTTATTTCTATATTCCGAAACAAACTTATGATGACCCTTCATTTCACCATCATTTATTTCTAAATAAGTATGGATTTTATTTGACAATTCTTCATTCTTGTGTGATTTAAATAACCTTTTGTAAGAAACGTTTTTTCGTTTCAGCCCAACCTCAAAATATTCATTGTATAGCTGTGCTAAGAAATCCCATAATATAACTGTTCGAAATACTGCGTTTTCTACATAATATATGGCCTCAACTTCAAATTCATTTGGAGTTTGAAACGGACTGAAATCTTTATAATCTTGTATATAAATCATGTCCAATGCATCATACAAGGATTTCTTTATGTAAAAATCTACATGTTTAATGCTTTTATAGATAGTTTGATAAACATAGTGTTTATCAACGGTAGTACCATCGGTATTACCTGCCATAAATCCTACAACTTCTTTACCTTCCATTCCAATTATTTTAAAGTTATCAAATCTGTCTACATAATCTATTGAAGATATTATTTCAGTTAACCTTTTCTTTTCCTCAAATAAATCTGATGTCATCCATGCGTCCCCCTTAAAAGGATAGATTCTTTAAAAATAACTAAATATTGATAGTCTTACAGAAATGTCAAAAGAAACGAAGTGATCATAAACCACTGACTAAATGCCTTATATAATTCTTGCGTAATCAGGTGTATCAGTGATAGTAATACGTTACGTAGCACCAAATAATTACTGAAATGTTTTCATTTATGGAATACTCATCCGTCGTTACCCTGTTAGAAATACATCTTTAAAAAGGCTGTCTTCAAACATAGCTGCACTATTATTCTTTGCCATGTTTATTATTTTAGGATCTTTTTCTCCTTTAGAATATTCATCTAGTCCCTTAATGCACTTTGTACATCGATTGTTGTTTTCTGCTAATGTAATTGTCTTTTTGAATGCTTTTATGCACTGTGCCTTTGTACCTGTGTTAATTCTACCATATTGCCTGTTGATTTGTTTGGAGAGTGGGGAGCAGTGATGATTTAATTCATTGTTAATACAATGAGTGTTTTAGTACAGCTTAGCAAAAAGTAAAATGCTTAGCGATTTGAAAATATAAAACTGCCTTCACAACTAGTGTAAAGGCAGTTTTTGAATATGGCTAATAGAAAAGATATGGCATGTTCTATCATATTATTTTATTTTGATACCAGATTAATTTCCGTGTCTAGTAGTACATTCTTTGTGTGAGAGGCTATTCCCATTGCACTAAGAACAAGTGCTTTAACGTTTGAAACAGTAATGTTATTGAAAAAATCATAGTATCCGAATTCTCTGTATAGAACATCTGGATCAATATTTTTTTCTAAAAGTTTTTCATCTGAAACATCGACATCAATATCAAAGTATTCAATGATATCTGCAACTTTAACGCTATAGTCTACTGGATAGGAATTAACTTTTGAATCAAAGTATTTTAATCTAAACTTTGGATTAAGTAATCGTACTTCAGTTTCTGAAGTATAGAACTCTCCATTTTTCTCTGAAATAGTCTGGTAATAATAATTTTGGAATTTCCTTATATCCTTAAAGAATTGGGTATATAGTTTGTATTCCGTAATTTCCTCTGTTTTCTCCAGAAGCAACATTATAAGATCGTGATAGTTTGTATATCCGTAAATAGAATTATCAATCGCTACTTTGATATTTTTACCGCTGTTATTCCATTTAAAAGTGAAAGGGATTTTAATGTTCCCATCATAAACGTTAAGGTTGTATGAGTTGTTTAGGTTGTCCTTTACTTTTACATGTAAAAGTGTAGAAATATCACTATTTTTTTCTATGAGTAAATATTGTTCAAAACTATTAGGACCATTAAGGTCATATGTAATATACGATTTGTACCAATCCAGCAATTTCATAATATTCAAGATGATATTGTCCACATTATTTACATTGATTTTTCTTAAATCCGTTTCCGATAAAATCAAATGAGATGTGGGAATCCCCTCATGATAATTTTCATCACCGCTTCTATAATCCCACTTTCCATCTAGCCAAAATAAAACTGTACCATCCTGAACCTCTGAAAGAAGTTGCTTTAATTCTCGAACTCTTTCTAAAGTCACCATCCACTCACTATTGTTCATTTTTTGTGTTACTTCTTGATTTTTCATAATCATCTACCTCCTTCAAATATTGGTAGGCAGATTATAATTTGTATTTTGATGGAATGTTTTAAATGATATGATAATACCCTACAATCTATTTATATAACAAAATGATATACAAATCAAATCTATAAAGAAATATTTTGATTTAGAATTAAAT
>DKGO01000058.1 GCA_002453315.1 Caryophanales bacterium UBA6768
TTGAATAATTTAATCATATACAAAAGATAGCCCATGCGAATACAGGCTATCTTTTTAAATAACCATATTTAGAAAGGCGGTGTATTATCATGGAAGAATTCGTCACGATTGTATCGAACGTTGGTTTTCCAATTGCAGTCGCAGCATATTTATTAATTAGGCTTGAATCTGTAATTAAAGGATTGCAACAATCTATTACAAGTTTAACTTTAGTTGTCGCAAAACAAAACAACGTAAATCAAGAACAGATGGAAAAAATACTAGAATTGAATGGGATAAGTGAGCATAATCAAACGTTTAGTTAACGAAAGAATTTTAGGATAAGAGAGAAACGAAAAGGATTAAATACTAGGCTCGGGAAGTTCTTGTGTAGACTGAACCGCGGGGGTTTGCATAATGACAAGTTCATAAACAGACTTTAAATGTCTAAACTCTCCTTTTGTTAGCATTCTACAATGAGCAATTTTATTTCGTATGGGAACGATGGAAAAGAGTTTGGAGTAAGTGTCATTTGCGTAAATTTGCCGTAATGAGGGGATGGTTTGGTACCAGGTAACTAAGTCAAAAAATGTTAGTTTATTAAAGTTAGTTCCCAAGCGTCCACTCAATCTTTGAATGACATCTGGCCACCGTGGACCATACAGTTGTTCCAATCTTTTTTTTGCTGTTAAGCGTAATGTGTTTTCAAGATCGAACAAATATTGATATGCCGTTTGCATATTCTCCAATATAATCACCTCCTTAAGCAGATATGAACAATTGCTTATTTATAAATTGCTCTTAGACAAAACATTTGACATAACACTCCGAATTCCTTTGTTTTATGACAAGATGTTCAATCAAAAGTATAATACCTTTATAGAGCCAAAATTAAAAACTTAGAGATTCATACTAATATTGACAGGAGAATTTAATAAATTGAGAACTTGGATATTTCAAGGTAATCCTAATAAATTTAATGTTGATGATTATTTATTAGAAAACGAGTTTATCTGGTGGTCAATTAGACAAAAGCATTTTGCCGAAGATATTAATGTTGGGGATGACGTGTATATTTGGCGGTCTGATGGTGACAAGAGAGGGAGTGGGGGAATTGTAGCGCGAACCAAAGTTAATTCCTCACCTCAGTATTATACAGGTGATAAGCATGCTAACTCTTATTGGTATGAAGGTATTCAGGATGAACCATATTTAGCTGTAAAATTAAAAGTTATTGAAGTGCGGATTACTAATCCTATACGACGTCTCGAACTTGAGGAGCATAAAGAACTTACTGATTTAAAAATTATGCGACTAAGACAAAACACAAACTATTTGGTTGACAAGCATCATGTAGTTCATTTAAAAAAATTTGGAATCGTAAGGTAGCGATTCAAGCGGATAAAGCTATAAAGCCAACTGACTACATAAAAGCCTATAAGCTACCGCCATTGAAGTTTAGTGGTAGGGATAGAGAATATAACTATTATTCAGATAAATTAAAAGCAAGAGTTATATATGAACACTTGATTAATAATATGATGCACAGAGATTTAGATAAAGATGTACTAGGAATAACGAGTGGTAATACAAATGGTCGCGATTCAGCAAATATCCTTTATTATTTAGGGATGAAAGCTGCCTATAGAGGAATTTTTCAAGGGGAAAAGTTAAGTACTGTGATTAAGATTTTAAAAGCAAATGGAGAAAAGTATAAAGATACAGTGCGCTTATTGAAGCTATTAAATGATGATTTAGAAAACAGCATTAAATCCGATATTGAGGCAGAACGAGCTGAAGAAGGGCATGGAATAGAGGGAAAAGTTAAATTTTATTACGGAAAAAGATACGAACGTGACCCCAAAAATAGAATGTTAGCTATACAAAAACATGGGTTAAATTGTTACGCTTGTGATTTTAACTTTGAAGAGGTATATGGTGAGCGTGGGAAAGACTTTATAGAAATACACCATATTAAGCCACTAAGCAAATTAGGAGAGGAGGTAAAAATAGATCCAGAAACGGATTTGATTCCTTTATGTGCAAATTGTCATCGCATGGTGCATCGGAGAAGAGATGACGTATTAGGCATAGATACATTGAAAGATATGATTAAAAAAGATAATAAATAGGGGTTGTAGTTTATAGATTGATGAATAATCAGATTGTAAGGAATCCAGTAAATTAAATCTTTCTAACTGGATTCAACTTATTTCCAAAGTCATATGGTTGAGAATAGTAGACTTTGCTGCACTCTACACATTCAACATCGCACACCCTATTGTAATTTATTTTATCTTTAACTTTCCTAGGGACTTCTTCAACTTTTATTACTAGTAACATGCCCCCGCATTCATTACAAATCATAACTATCCCCCATTTCTATTTGAGATAATGATTAGATTTGATTCTTATTATATCATTTATAAAATTGTAATATACAATAGTTTATAAGACAAAGTTGCACATTAGCATGGTTATAAAGCTATTCACCTAGCCCATCACCGCAACCATCGAAGAAGAATTAATTAGATACGGGTAGCCGTGAATGGGCTGAAGCTGACAATCGCATCATTTCCTCCAGTGGCCATGATTAATCATCGCCACTTTTGGAAATCATGCGATGCTATTACAATGAAGTTATATTTTAATTCAGGAAGTTTTGTGTAAGTCTAATCGGGCGCTTCATGAATCATTGTAGTAGATATCCCAAGAAGTAGCGACACCAACAATCATTCATCAAGCTGTACAAAAAACAGACCCTCGCCCATTTAATTTTCTACACGTATCATTATATTACGCCTATCCGAGAATCGCCCTATGCATTACCGCCCCCTCCTTCCTATATCCCCACTCAAACACCCCCAACACCTTCCACCCCCATATCCCGCGTGCCGTTCATTCCGCTCCCGCTTCATTGGCACTTGGATAAATAATGAAGGATTGAAGGTTGAGGGGGAACCAGGAAGGAGGGGGCTTGGCTTTTTTTGAATGGATGAACATTGAATAATTTACATGAAGCGGGTTAACTATTGATTTTTCTTGCAGCAATCAATTCAAACAGTCGGGAACACTCCGTACATTCCCGACTGGCCATATTGCATAGGGCTTGCAATCTTCAATATTACTATTTAGCGAGCGTCTAAAAAATTACTAAGGTATAACTGATTGTAAAAGGAAAAAAACAAAAAGTGGAATGCGAATCTACGTTCCTATATAATAATGTTAAGTCTTATAATTATGGTTTCAAAACCTCGATAAAGATTCATTAAGATGATGACTTTCCTCATCACCAAGTTTCCCCAAGTTTTCAAGAGTTCATATTCACATTAATCTATTAATATAGGTTGATGGGTTGTTTACTGCTTTCATTCAATAAAAAAATTAAAAATTCTATGGAATATCACTGGTAAATTTATGCCAAATATTTATTAAAAAGATTATTATTTCGTTAAAAATCGGTAAATCATTCATATTATACATGGTATAATAATCTATTAATACAATAATGGAGTAGGTAGATATGAAATTTAAAGCATTATCTTTATTTACAGGTGCAGGAGGAATGGATCTTGGTTTTAAATTAGCTGGAGTAGACGTTATTTGGGCTAACGAAATTGATAAAGATGCTGGAATTACTTACGAAACAAACAATCCTGAGACTATTCTTCGAAAGGGAGACATCCAAAACTATTACAAAGAATTAGGAGATTATAAAAACATAGATATTATTTTTGGAGGACCACCTTGCCAAGGATTTTCTATAGCAGGTAAGATGGACCCTTCTGATATAAGGAATAATTTAATATGGAGCTTTTTAAAGGCAATCGATATTGTTAGACCTAAAGCCTTTGTAATGGAAAATGTTAAGGCACTACTTACACATAAAAAGTGGCAAGATGTAAGAAAAAAATTTATGAATTCTTCAGATGAAATGGGTTATAGCTGTTATCCCTTCTTGTTAAATTCATCAACTTTTGGGGTACCTCAAAATAGAGAACGTGTATTTTTTATTGGATTACTAGATAAATCTATTGATAAACAACAGTTTCTTTCTAGACTTGAAAAATATGAAAAATCCCCTAAATCTGTAAGGGAAACAATCTCATATTTAGGGCCAGCTGGGTCTAAAAGCAATCCATTAACTTGTTCAGCAAAAATTACTTTTGCTGAAAATCCAATATTGAGAAAATCACCATATGCTGGTATGTTGTTTAATGGCGCCGGTCGCCCCATTAATTTAGAAGGTGCATCCAATACCTTGCCCGCTTCAATGGGGGGGAACAAGACTCCAATAATTGATGAGGCATTATTATATAATCAAGCTAAAGATAATTGGATTGAAAACTATCACAGATCGCTGTTGGAGAATAGATTAACACCTATATATAAAGAAGCTCCTTCTAGATTAAGAAGGATTACAATTAACGAAGCAGCTTTAATACAAACTTTTCCTAGGAATTATTTTTTTTCAGGTAGTAAAACTTCAGTTTATAAACAAATTGGAAATGCTGTACCCGTTCTCCTTGCACAGGCGGTTGCCCTAGCAACAATTGAAGAGCTTCAGGATACTCCGGTTATCGTAAAAAACCAACAACTTTCTATTGATTCATTTATAACTGTTTAAAAAAACAAGGTGATGTCCGTCGACATCACCTTGTTTTTTATATGTCTTCTTTTCTAAATACCCTCACTAATAATAAAGAATAATTCATAATTCTTAATTAATAGCTAAAGATAAGAAAGAATAATACGTGACTTATAGTCCGTGGACTTATTGTAAGCAAGGATAGATGATTGAATTATGGATACTTTTGAAAATAATGAAAAGAAAATTTTTGGAGAAACTTTGAGGGAAATTAGGATAAAGAAGGGGCTAAGTCAAGAATCTCTAGCCGAAAAGGCATCACTAGATCGAACTTATATCAGTAGTTGCGAACGGGGTAAAAGAAATATCTCCCTTATTAACATATGTGTAATTGCTAGGGCATTAGAAATTAACCCTTCAATATTATTGAAAGGGCTTGATATTTATGACACCTAATGAGAGAAATAAAATTGTTTCAAATATTATGGAAGAACATATTAAAAAGGCTAAAAATAATAAATATAAATTAAACCAAAATATTGAAAAAGACATTGCCAAAATCTTTTCTTCAACTGCGTGGGGATTTAGAGAGATAACACTTGTTATTGCTCTAGCTAGATATATGGATTCAAATTACAAGGCTTCAACAGGGTTCTATGACTGTAGTCCAAGACCTTTATATGAAAAGTCAATTAGAGATATTCTGTTAAAATATAATATTCCAAACCGAAAGTCGGGACCACTGAATGTTGCTAAGGCAGCAGTAGGAATAAATAATGAATGGGCTAAACAACGGAGACCAGCTGACGTTGCGTATTCAGTTGTAAACTTAGTAGGTCTGATTGAAAAGTTTAGTAAGGAGGAATTGAGTAACTTTTTAACATGCTTACTTGCAATGTTTCTGCAAATGGCTAAAAGAGTCGAGGAATTAAATGTTGTCATTATTCCTGAGCAGGATCCAATACATTTATTCATCTTGTGCCAACGGTTAATAGATGAAGTACCTGATGGAGGAAACACTCCACAGCGTATTTTTGGTCTTTTACTCAATGAATACCACAACACTCTGGAAACAGGGATTACTGTAAACAATTTTGATGATAGTGCCTCGACAACAAATACTACAAGTAACAAGCCGGGTGATGCAAATGAAGAGGCATCAAATGGTAGATTAATTAGAATATATGAAATAACATGCAAAAAATTTGATTTGGATAGAATAAGAGATTCTTATGAATCTATTAAATTATATGATGAGCAATCTGGAGATGAAGTAAGGGAGTTATTGGTAGTCTGTCGAGAGGAAGACTGCCCATCCGATCTCATCGTTCCTTTTAACTCTAACTTTCATTTTGGATATTACAATTATCGTGATATTACATATTATTTTATAAATATTTATGAATGGATTGTGGCACAATTACTAAGGATGGATACTACTTCCAGACGAAACTTTCATTCAGAATTACATCGATATATTTCAGATCCTCAAACTGCTGAGGTCGTTAAAACTTTATGGAAAGAATTACATCAACGGTAAGTATATGTGAAATCTAATAAACGAATTGAGGCATTTCATGGGTGCCTCAATAGTTTTTTTATCGTCAACTATTTAAAATCTTCATTCATTCAACATTGGCGGCACGATATAGAAAATTAATAATCTTATAGGATAAGGTCTTTTAAAAAGAAACCATTGTACCTCAAAAACAAGGGATGAGGTACAATGGTTAGTTCTTCATGACCACATTTTGACCACACAATTAAATAAAATATGTTAATTTAAGTTATTTAGAAAGCATATGAGAAACGCAAACCCGTACTACAATGGACTTTATGCATCCTGTTCATTTAACTTCACTACGTGTCCGAACAATGGTAAGGAAGAGGTCGCAGGTTCAAATCCTGTTGGAAGCTTGCCGATAAACATTGATGTATAGTGGTTTCTAGTACACAACTAGCAACTGCTATACTTTTATTTTTTTCAAAATGCCGACATTTTGCCGACGCTTGCTATGTAAAAGTTAAATGATTCATTTTGCACGGATTAATTTAACTTTCTTGCTGTTTCGTTCAATTTTAGCTGTTTGTTCAGCGGTCTACTAATTTCTTTAAGATAATATGTTAAAATAATAAGAAATATATATAAAATGGGGGAGTCTTAAATTGAAAATTAAGAGAAATTGGTTTGTTGGGGTTTTATTTGTTTCTGTAATTATGATTTTATCTGCTTGTGGTGGATCTAGTAAGTGGATAGGTACATATGGGGGAACTGCCACTAGTGGAGATAAAGTAGAAATTACAATTAATAAAAATGGAACTGCTATTTATAATCATGATGGTGAAGAGTTTGAAGGGAATTGGACGGAAAACGAAAATAGTATAAATCTTGATTTTGATGGTCAAGTATCTAGCAAATCTGAACCTTTAATTATAACTCTTTCCTCTGATAACCAGTCTATAACTGTTGAATCGATGAATAGCCGTTGGAATGCAGACCATTACCAAAGAAGATGAAGCATTAGCTATAATAAATATTTTACTATCCAATTTAAAACACATATATTTAAATTAAAGGTGCCAAAACCTTAGTCCTTTTGATTCGTGATAAGATTATCCCTCTTGTGTAGATCGTTACTTTCTCACATGAGGGATTTTTCATTGTTATACATATTACTTAATGAGATCCGAGAATTACAATTGTCGAAGGTGAAGAGAGGACTTTTATTTACTTTCCAGTGATCTATCCATTATTTTATCCGGCCCCGAGGATCCAACTCTTTTAAGGCTGTATCGAAGTGAATTATGTCATAATCATGTGGTCAATAAAAAATATGTTTAATGAACTTAGGAATAGAGGAAAGGAGTATTGTAGCATTATTCAAGAGTCCATTAGGACTCTTTTATAATTTTTCGGTTAAATTTTTCATTTTATTGTTGTATATTTATTCCGTCTGTCGTATAATAATAAATAACAGGAACTACTGTGGGAGAGATGAGTAATGAATAGAAAAAATGTTATTATTATTGGTGCTGCTGGAAGAGACTTTCATAATTTTAATACGTTTTATCGAAATAAAGATGAATATAATGTTGTAGCATTTACTGCTGCACAAATTCCTGATATAGATGGTCGAAAATACCCGAGTGAACTTGCTGGAGATTTATATCCAGGAGGTATTCCAATTTATTCACAAGATGAACTGCCAACTCTCATCGAAGAGTTAGATGTAGATGAATGTGTTTTTTCATATAGCGATGTGCACTATGAAGATATTATGGGTGTCAGTGCGATCGTAAATGCGGCTGGTGCAACCTTTACATTGCTTGGGCCAAAGCATACGATGTTAAAAAGTAACAAACCGGTCATTTCAGTTTGTGCAACAAGAACGGGAACAGGGAAGAGCCAGACGTCCCGTAAAATTATTGAAACATTACTTGACCAAGGTCTAAAAGTGGTTTCTGTGAGACATCCGATGCCTTACGGTGATTTAAATGCACAGCGAGTTCAACGTTTTGCAACCGTAGAGGATTTGAAAAAACATAACTGTACGATCGAAGAAATGGAAGAATATGAACCGCATGTAGAACGTGGAAATATTATATATGCTGGTGTTGATTATGCAGATATTTTGGAAGCAGCCGAAAATGATCCAGACGGTTGTGATGTTATTTTGTGGGATGGCGGGAACAATGACATTTCCTTTTATGAGCCAGATTTAGCGATCACAGTTCTCGATCCGCATCGTCCTGGCCATGAGTTGAAATATTACCCTGGTGAGGTTGCTTTGAGAACGACGGATGTATCGATTATTAATAAAATTGATAGTGCTGATCCTGAGGCTGTTAAAATTGTCGAGGACAACATTAAGAATGCAAGTCCGCAAAGTGCTATCATTAAAGCGGAGTCTAAAATTACGGTTGAGCATCCTGAAATCATTGAAGGTAAGCGTGTATTGATCGTAGAAGATGGTCCGACTTTAACTCATGGTGAGATGAATATAGGGGCGGGCATGGTTGCTGCCCAACGCTTAGGTGCGTCGGAATCGATTGATCCACGTCCATATGCAGTCGGTAGCTTGAAAGATACGTTTGAAAAATATGGGCATATTGGTAATGTCTTACCAGCTATGGGGTATGGAGAGCAGCAATTGAAGGATTTAGAAGAGACAATCAACCAAGCAGATTGTGATGCAGTCATTATTGGGACACCGATGGATTTAACGAGAGTAATTAACATTAATAAGCCATCTACAAGAGTTCATTATGAGTTGGAAGAAGTAGGCGACCTTCATTTAAAAGAAGTGCTGGATGACTTTGTGAAAACATACGATCTAAAAAAAACAGGTGCCTATAAGGGAGTCAAAGCAGTCTAGGCTTTTTCAATAAACTAAACTTTACGCTATTTTTAAAAAAATAGCGTTTTTTCTATTAAGTCATCAACTGTAAATCGTTAAGTTGGCTATTAATTAAACGTTTGCTTAAATAATTAAGATGTTGTAATAATCAAAAGACAGAGCCCATTGAGGTCTTTGTCTTTTGATTAACGGTATAAAGATTGATGCTGACTGGCGTAATGGATAGTTAATTTTCAGTTTCTTTAAAAGCCATATGCACTGAGGAGGGCAGTGCTCCATCATCTCCATAAAGGTCATTTTCACCAAACTGTAAAGTTCCCATATATTCTATCCCCTTAATGTGACCACTCATACGAAAAGAAAAACCATCTAGACCAACCGAAGCTAGTCCAGGATACGTTGAGAAACCGTTATCCATTATTAATTTTTTGTACTTTTCGCCCTCAATCTTTGGATCGCCATCAAATGAAAATTCAGCCACCCATAAGATACCTTCTTCTGTTTCTTCTACAGCGAATACATTTGCACCAGTTGTTTCAACCCAACCATCTGGCAATGGTAAAGGGAAACTGTCTGGCGCTTGACGAGGTTCTGCCTTTCGCTCTGCGTCTAGATCTTCTATTTCTTCATTAAGGTCTTTAGACTTCTCCTCTTGTTGCTCAGTTTTTCCTACTTGTGAGTGATTTTCACCTGAGTTTTTTTCACTACATGCCGCTAGGAATATTAGCATGAATACGAAGCTGAAAATTGTAAAGTACCGTAACATCATTATTCCCCCTTTTTTATTTACAGCGATTATAGTCGGGTAAGGTTAAATCTAGGTAAAGATGTCATGAATTTGTTTAAACAGTATGATTGAAAATTTTTATCTTTACGATAAAGCATGGTGAACGCCCACTATTTCATTAGAAAGATTGCATTGCATCTTTCTAGACGAAAAGAACAAAAAACATTGCAACAAGCACAACCTAGGTGGTTGAATTAAAATCTGCGCAAGATTGTTTTTGCTTTTAGACTTGATACCATTAGAGTATAATCTCAATTGTCATTAGAGAAGATTTTCTCTATGCGAATGAGCCCTGTGTGAAACAAGGCTTGGTGATCATGATGATGGTAAGTTCGGTACTTCAATGTTGAAAAAATGTCACTTGATACCTTTCCAACAAAGAAATTATTAATGACATAACGTTAATTCTGAAGGGTATAGTATGAAAAAAGCTTTTGTATTCTGTGTATCGGAAAGGAGAACAAATGAATTATACATCGGGATGGAAGTTGAATAATAGTTATGCGGAGTTACCGCGTTTGTTTTATTCGGAGCAAAAACCAACTACGGTAGCGTCTCCAAAATTGGTGATTTTCAATAAACAACTAGCAACATCGTTAGAATTGGATGCGGAAAGCCTTGAACAAGACGGGGTCCGAATCTTTGCTGGAAACGAAATTCCTGACGGTGGTTTTCCACTTGCGCAAGCTTACGCTGGACATCAGTTTGGGAATTTCACTATGTTAGGTGATGGTCGCGCCGTCTTACTTGGAGAACAGATGACGTCAAGTGGTGAACGGTTTGATATTCAATTAAAGGGGGCAGGCCGGACACCATATTCACGAGGCGGTGATGGCCGCGCGGCATTAGGTCCGATGCTTCGAGAGTATATTATAAGTGAAGCGATGCATGCACTCGGGATCCCGACGACACGAGGGCTAGCGGTTGTGACAACGGGTGAACCGATTTATCGAGAGACGGAACTATCTGGGGCAATTTTAACGCGTGTGGCTTCGAGTCATTTGCGTGTTGGGACGTTTGAGTTTGCCGCTCAATGGGGGAATGAAGACCAATTACAGACGTTAGCCGATTACGCCATTAGACGGCATTATCCACATATTCAAGACGAAGAAAATAAGTATCTATTGCTTCTTCATCTCGTCGTTGAGCGTCAAGCTGCGCTCATTTCTAAATGGCAATTAGTTGGCTTTATTCATGGTGTTATGAATACGGATAATATGACGATTTGTGGAGAGACAATCGATTATGGTCCGTGTGCATTTATGAATGAATACGACCCGAAAACAGTCTTTAGTTCAATCGATCGCCAAGGCCGTTATGCATACGGGAATCAACCTGGGATTGGTCAATGGAATTTGGCTCGATTTGCAGAAGCCCTATTGCCGTTATTGCATGAGGAGCAGGAGAAAGGAATTGAATTAGCGCAAGAAGAGCTTTCATATTATGCAAAAGTTTACGATCGCCATATGTTCGCAGGAATGCGGGAAAAGCTTGGGCTTTTTCATGAAGAGGAGCAAGATGAAGCTTTTATTAAAACACTCCTCAGTATTATGGAAAAACACCGTGCGGATTATACGAATACGTTTAAAGCTTTGACGTTTGAATCATTTGACGATGTTAAGATGTTCAAAAGCACTGAATTTAAAGATTGGTATGAACAGTGGAAAACGAGATTGAGCAATCAGCCACAATCAAAATCCGAGGTACAGCAGTTGATGAAAAATAACAACCCTGCGGTTATCCCTCGTAATCATCGGGTGGAAGAAGCGCTCGAAGCAGCAGTTGAACGGGAAGATTTCAGCGTGATGGAAAGGCTGCTCGCTGTTCTAGAGAAACCGTATGCGCACACTTCTGAACAAGAGGCCTATGCGACATTACCAGAACCGTCAGCTCAACCTTATCAAACGTTTTGTGGAACATAAATACTAAGATAGTGAGCCAATCTTTAATTTAGATATCTCGGTTTATTTGAAACAGTGTGATACAACGCTAGCGCTTGACGATAAAAACACCCCCGAAAATTAGATTTTCAACTCTAACTTTCGGGGGTAGGTACCAAATGTGGGGTGTAGTTCAAACTTATTCGTTCTGATGCAACGGTATTTTTAATTTTAGTGCTGATAAATCATATCTTCGTCCTTCGTTGTCCACATCTCTCGGAATAAGAGTGAGAGATGTTGGGATTGAATCTATTGGTGGCAATCTTACAATCATATGATGCCCATGATTGTTTGCCATTCCGCTTTGAATTTTTATGCCGTCAAATCGGTTCCCTCGCGAATGTCCAAATAGTCGACCCAGCCCGTCGTTTTCGTAAAAAAGTAAAAGTTACTTTCGACATCTTCATTTA
>DKGO01000095.1 GCA_002453315.1 Caryophanales bacterium UBA6768
TCCCCGATCATGTCCATCTTGTCCCATTTTTGCCACCAAAATTCGTGGCCTTCGACCTTCGTTTTCTAAAAAATCTTCTGCCATCTTACGGACATTTTCAATTTCTTCTTGATCTGAAAAATTTTCACTATACACGCCACTCACTGAACGAATCACCGCCTTATGTCTACCACATACTTTACCAATCGCATCAGATATTTCACCTAACGTCGCTCGTGCTCTAGCAGCATTGACTGCACTTGCTAACAGATTTCCCTCACCCGATTCAGCATTTTTAGTAAGTTCCTGTAAACTTCTTTCGACAGCATATTCATCACGTTCACTTTTGATCTGTTCCATTCTTTCAATCTGACGCTGCCTTACAGCTGTATTATCAATATTAAGAATCTCTATATCATCTTCGACCGTCGGTTTATATTTATTCATTCCGACAATGACTTCATCACCAGAGTCAATTTTCGCTTGTCTTTTCGCTGCTACTTCTTCGATTCTTAATTTCGGCAATCCTGTTTCAATTGCTTTTGCCATCCCACCAAGTTCTTCAATTTCTTCAATGAGCGTCCACGCTTTTCCCATAAGGTCATTTGTTAACTTTTCAACGTAATAGGAGCCACCCCACGGATCAACGACATTTGTCATCATCGTTTCCTCTTGTAAAAATAGTTGCGTATTCCGAGCAATTCGTGCAGAAAAATCTGTCGGCAATGCAATTGCCTCATCTAATGCATTTGTATGCAAGCTCTGTGTATGCCCCATCGTTGCTGCATTGGCTTCCATTAATGTTCGCATCACATTATTGAATGGATCCTGCTCGGTAAGACTCCAGCCAGATGTTTGTGAGTGAGTCCGTAATGCTAATGATTTAGAGTTTTTTGGCTGGAATGTCTTCATCATTTGTGCCCACATTTTACGGGCTGCACGCATTTTAGCGACTTCCATGAAATAGTTCATTCCAATCCCCCAGAAAAACGATAATCTAGGTGCAAATGAATCGATGTCTATCCCAGCCTCTAATCCAGTGCGAACATACTCCAGCCCATCTGCTAATGTATAAGCTAATTCGATGTCAGCTGAGGCGCCCGCCTCTTGAATATGATAACCCGAAATCGAAATCGAATTGAACTTCGGCATCTTTTTAGAAGTATAAGAAAAAATATCAGCAATAATTCTCATTGACATTTCAGGTGGATAAATATATGTATTACGGACCATATACTCTTTCAAAATATCATTTTGAATCGTCCCCGCTAATTGCTCCGGGGTCACCCCTTGTTCCTCTGCGGCAACGATATAAAATGCCAAAATCGGTAAAACTGCACCGTTCATCGTCATCGATACTGTCATTTCATCAAGGGGTATCTCATCAAATAAAATTTTCATATCCTCAATCGTATCAATGGCAACCCCTGCTTTACCAACATCACCACGAACCCGTTCATGGTCAGAATCATAGCCACGGTGAGTCGCTAAATCAAAAGCAATCGATAATCCTTTTTGCCCCATCGCTAAATTTCGTTTATAAAATGCATTACTTTCTTCTGCTGTTGAAAAACCCGAATATTGCCTTACTGTCCATGGACGGGTCACATACATGGTGGGATATGGGCCACGGGTATAGGGAGGGATTCCCGGCATATCATTTAAATGGTCAATTCCTTTTAAATCATCTGTAGAATAGAGATTTTTTATTGGAATTTCTTCATTCGTTTCCATTTTTTCCACATCAATCTGATGGTTAACTTTTGTCGATAATGGCCTTACTTCATTAAAATTAGGCTTTCTCATTTTTTCGCCTCCCATCGATCTTTTATTACAGCAAATTTTTCCAATTGGTTCATTCCTTGAATGAAATTTCCTGAGATATTTAAACTAGCCCATTTTGATACTTCTATTTCATTTCCAGCAACATCTAACCATAAATTTCTTGTTATCTGATCATCAAATTGCTGGACAGTATTGGCGGTTTCCCCGACAGGGGTACAAATAATTCCATAATCAAATTGGTTACCTTTCATCCACTCCATTCCTTCGTTTACAGATGCAAAGGTTGGACTCCATGTAGCCTTAATACCAGCCGAGGCTAAGAAACTTGTAACAAAATCGGCTCTAGGTTTCACTTCTTTTAACAATCCAAACAGCAAAATAACGACCTTAATTGATTCCTTATCGAAATATTGCCAATACTCCTCATATGGAATAGACAATCTACGTTCATTTTTAATAAAGGTGTCTATTAAGGGAGTCTCATCCGAGGGATTTGCATACTGATTCGTTCCAACTAATATTTTATCTCGCTTTGCTACATTACTCATTTGTTCCTGGTAAATTTCATTAATACGCCCGGCAAGTCTTCCAGAAGAAACGTACTTTTCATAGCCCCCAAATGATTCAATTTGTAAAAAGAGTTCCCAAGCTTCATCCGCAAATTTTTTAGTTAATGTATCGATATAATAAGAACCACTTGCCACGTCTTTCACATAATCAGCCATCATTTCCTCTTTTAAAATTAGTTGCACATTTCTTGCATATCTTTCCGATGCCTCCGTCACTTTAGTTAAAATTGTATGTGGATTTACGGTGATCATGTCCACTCCACCAAGTACAGCAGAAAATGCTTCATTTCCCGCTCGTAACATATTAACATTTGGATCTAGTTTAGAATACGTTCGTAGTGAAGTTTCAGCATAAACAGGAACTTTTACACTAGGATGATGATAGGCACTGGCAAATGTATGCCATAAAATTCGAAAGGCTCTTAATTTTGCAATTTCCGGAAAAAAATGAGTATCAATCGCGAAATGGAATAACGCATGCTTAGGGAATTTCTCTATCGGTAAATCACCATTTGTAATTATCTTACTAGCAATCGCCAAGCTAATTGCCAGTTCTGTCACGATATCTGCTCCCTCGTGATGGATATCTACCGTACTTATCGGAGTATTTCTTACATTAATATAATCATCTGGTAGGTATGATGAACCATGGAGAATTGGTCCCCTTACTTTATGACGTTCTGACTTATCAATGACATGAAATAAATTTAAAAATGAATCATTATCATTTATATGTTGCACACAGAGTGGATACTTTTGGGTGACTAATTTTGCTAGCTCTTTTAAATTTTCCTCGTCCCATTCGATACCACATCGCCCATCATAGTAAATGGCTTCATTCCCATTTTTTAATGACTCGGCAGCCTTTACGATAAATGACCTGGCATCAGTCGCATAAGTGGGCTGGATAATCCGCCAACTTGAATGAACTTTCGAATGTTGAATAATTTGTTGCATTAATTGTCGTTCCTCTTTATTAATAGACGTTTTGTCTGTATAAAGCGGTTGGACCTTCATGCCTTCAATAAGTTTAGTCGTTAATGATTCAAATGGACGTCCACGAAGTGAATTTTTCGCAGCCGATTCCCACATCTCATCAGATGCATTTGCAAATGCAATCGCCTTCATTTTTTCAACCATATTAACACCCCTAGTTCTTCATCATGTTCTTGTTTTGAACCATTATGATTGATTATATCATTGTACATGTGTATCGTGCTATTTTTTCAATTATATATTTAACATTCTATATGCGTGAATATTCCAATGATGAAAGACGTTATCCCATGTTCCCCTCTCTGATAAAATCACATAAACATATATAAATCGATTATAGGGGTAATGAAGTTGCAGAATCAACATGATAAATTAAAGTGGATTGTCTTTGGGGCTGTACTATTGACTTATTTGTTAATGTCAAGCCAACGAACAGCACCAGGTTTAATTACGGAACAAATAATGATTGATTTTAAAATCACTGCAATAACCATTGGATTATTAATTAGTATCCAATTTTTTGTTTATACAACATTGCAAATGCCAATGGGCATTTTGGCTGATCGTTATGGACCGAATTTCCTCTTAATTGGTGGTGCAATGTTCACAGGGATTGGGACGATTATTTATAGTCTTAGTACACATGAGTCCGTATTATTTTTTGCCCGTATTTTAACAGGGGTAGGAGATGCTACTGTTTGGGTGAGTGTCGTTTTAATCTTAAGTCGATGGTTCACTGGTAAGGAATTCACTCGTCTAATAGGAATAGCATCCATGATGGGAAATATGGGTTATTTGATAGCGACAGTCCCTTTTTCTGCATTAATTGACTATATCGGCTGGCGTCCAGCATTTCTTTTAGCCGGATTACTAATCTGTATATGTAGTGTTTTTCTTTATATTATTCTTATTCGAAAAGCAAAACATACATTGTTCGAAATAAAGGACATACAACGTGTAAATACTTGGCTGATTTTACGACAGCTATTTTCACAACGGTCTACATGGGCACTGTTCTTTTGTCACTTTGGTGTTGTTGGGTCTTTCGTGGGGTTTATTAGTTCATGGGGAGTGTCATT
>DKGO01000157.1 GCA_002453315.1 Caryophanales bacterium UBA6768
AAAAAACAAATATTAATAATATACAAATTATCCAACTATATGGAGTGAGTAAATTAGCTTTTTACATTTAAATTGTACTTTTTAAGAAAGTCTAATGAATTGTTCGAAATTTATGTAAAGATTTGATAGGGAAATCGTGTTCACAAAATAAAAAACACCATAAACAATGATCATTACTTATTAGTGGATGATTATTGCAACATTAAACAGGAAATTCTTTCCTCCACGATTAACAAAAATAACTTTATTCTATATTATTTCAGTTGCCAGACTAAAATTCACATAAATAATGTCATAAGCCCTATTTATCGAGAGGAGGAATCATTTGTTTATGTTTGACAGACTAAAAATAAACTACAAAAGACCATTGATTGCTTTTTTATTATTAGTACCGTCATCACTGCTAATTTTATTAGTATATAGTATTTCATTAATTTTGTTCATGAGATTTAGCTTTTATGATTTTCAAGCTGGAAAATTGATAGAGGCGCTCTCATTGAGCTCTTATAAAAAGTTTTATACAGACTCCTTTTATTGGAAAACTCTATATACTTCCTTTAAATTGGCAATCCACGTTACCTTATTAACATTTGTGTTAGCGTACCCGGTCGCATATACAATTAATAGAGTAAAAAATAAGACCATTATAAAATGGTTAACTTTAGCCGTTTTTTCACCACTATTGGTAAGTGTGGTAGTTAGGGCATATGGCTGGTTAACTCTTTTATCAGAACATGGGATTGTTAATTATTTATTGCAATTTTTCAATATCATTTCCGATCCACTTAGACTAGTTCATAATTATACAGGGGTGTTATTGGCAACAACTCATGTTTTATTACCGTTTATGGTCTTTACAATTATTAGTGTATTGAAACAATTTGATCCCGCATTAAAGGAAGCTGCTCTAGACTTGGGGGCGAGTCGTATTCAGGTATTTTTAAAAGTCGTATTACCTTTATCAATCCAAGGTGCCGTAGCAGGTATGCAAATTATTTTTCCATTAACCCTAAGTGCGTTTGTTACGCCTGCCCTATTAGGTGGCGGTCGTGTCATGGTAATGCCAACTTTAATTTATCGAACAATGAACGATGTAAATTGGCCAATTGCTGCTATTGCAGGATTAACTTTATTAGTAATGACCATGATTTTTACGCTTTTAGTTAGCAAACTAATTAGAAGAATATCACTTGGGAAGAGTGGAGGATTTTTATGATGAACAACAAACCAAAGAATAAAAAAGTATTAGATTGGATTGCGATTGGTTTGTATGTATATACAGGGATAGTTTTAATGTTTATATTATTTCCAATTTTCATTGTCGTACTTAATTCATTTAATAATGCGACATTTAGTACATTTCCTCCAGATGGTTTCTCACTTAAATGGTATAGACATTTATTAGAACAGGATCAATTCTTTAAAGGTTTTCTAAATAGCATTAAAGTGGCGATTGTATCAACGGCAATTTCGTTGACGGCAGGCATATTGGCGGCATTTGTATTTGAAAGATATGCATTTAGAGGAAGAGAGTTAGTAAAAACGTATTTTCTCTCACCTTTAGTTATTCCACATATTGTTTTAGGTATCGCATTGTTTATGTTTTTTATTCGTACACAGTTTTTTGGAACTATTTCGAGCTTATACGTAGCCCATGCAATTGTGACATTTCCATTTGTTGTGGCGGTTATATCGGCTAATTTAGTTGCATTGGATAAAACATTAGAGGAAGCGGCTATAGATTTGGGAGCTAAAGGTTGGCAAAGTTTTTTTTACATTGTGTTACCCCAAATTAAGATAGGGATTCTCGTTGCTGCCCTATTTTCCTTCATCATTTCGTTTGATCAGGTAGAGACTACCTTATTTTTAGTTCGTCCTAAAAATAACACTTTACCGATAGAAATGTTTCTGTATATGGAAAAATGGCAGGACCCAACTATGGCGGCCCTTTCTACATTGCTAATTTTATTTGCAATTTTCTTCGTATTTATAGGAAGTAAATTAGTTGATATACAAGGCTTTTTTAATAAAAAGAGATAACTTTTATTGTGCATTTTTCACAATTTAAGGTGCGGATGTTCGCAAAACATGATTTTATGACAACATTTGAAATGATTTTCAAAAATGATTTATATAATTTTATCTGAAATTAAAAATAATGAATGAAAGAATGAAAAGAGGTGTGGTCGAGTGACTGAAAAGAAATGGTGTCCCCCGAATAGTTTTGATATGCACTCTGATATTCCGATAGATGTTTCAATAAGAAGAATGTCTGGGGAAACGAATGTGCTTGTTGAAAGGCATCTACCAAGGATAGTTGAAGGTGGTCTTGGGGGGACAGTTTTAATTGTCGGAGGAGATGAAGTATCATGGGATGTATATAATACTGGAGATCCTATGATGGCAACACTCCTAGTGTTAGACGGGATAATAAGTGAAATTGAAAATGCTAGGGATCAAATGATTATTGCTAAAGAGGGAGTCTCATTTCAAGGTGCCTATAAGGAGAATAAAATTGTTACCGTTTTAGGAATTGAAGGTGCAAGTCCAATTGGGAAAAACTTAAGTATCCTGAGAACTTTTTATCGTTTAGGTGTACGATTGGTCGGTTTAACTTGGAATGAGAAAAATGACGTTGCATCTGGTATTGGTGATGGTGATCAGGCTGAAGGTTTAACTGAATTTGGAGAACAATTTGTAAAAGAAATGAATCAGTTAGGAATGATCATTGACGTTACCCATTTGGCACCCTATGGAATAGAGGATGTGCTTGCTATAAGCAAGGATCCTATCATCGCATCCCATTCGAATAGTAGATCTATGTGCAATCATCCGAGAAACATAAGTGACGTACATGTAAAAGGTATAGCTGAAAGGGCAGGATTAATCGGAGTTGTCGGCTTTCCTGCATTGATAGGGGAAAATCCATCGATTGAATCAATTGTGGACCATATAGAGTATTTAATTCACCTAGTTGGTGAGGATAGTGTTGGGCTTGGATTAGATTTCATTGATTATGCTATAGAAATATTTGAGCCACTATTATCGAGCTCTACAGTGAATTACGGAAGTAATTTAACTTATCCCACAGGTATAGAAAATGTGACCAAAGTAAAAGACATTTTGTTTGCTCTGCATAGAAGAGGATTTTCGGATCGACAAATAGAAAAAGTTGCATCAAAGAATTTTGAAAGAGTATTTAAAGCTGTAGTGAATAAAAAATAGAATTACTCAGTACCGATATAAAATAATTTAGGGTTAGCAGGGGAAAGGGGTACTATTATTCCACTAGATTCATATAATAAATCTTTTTAAATCAGAAATTAGTAACTATCCTATATAATTGTAAGGGGCTATTATAATGATAATATTAAATGAAAAAGTCATAAAAGAACAATATTTAATTAGTGAAGCAATCAATGATGTGAAACGCATTTTACATGCAAAAGTAGATGATGATATTGTTAATCCGCTCCGTACTGTGCTTAATATTGAAGAAGAAGATGCCTCAATATTGTATATGCCAAGTTTGGATTTAAAGGAAAGACTAGCGGGGATGAAATCAGTCACTATTTTTCCGAATAATCCGAAACACGGGTTACAAACGACGCAAGGAATAATTTTGCTCTCTGATGCGACTAATGGAAAACATCTTGGATTAATGAATGCATCTTACCTAACACGTCTTAGGACGGGGGCTCTGAGTGCAATTGCAACGGATCTATACTCAAAAAAAGATGCCTCTGTACTAACAGCTATTGGTACAGGAGGAATGGCATTCGAACAAGTACTGGGTGTCCTAGAAACTAGAGATATCAAAAAAATATACTTAATAAATAGAACGAAAAGTAAGGCGGAGGATTTTAAAGAAAGATTATTAAGTTTCGGAATTGATCCAATGATTAATATCGAGGTGATTGATAATGAACATAAAAGTGAAGCAATAAGAAGTTCTGAAATAATTAATTGTTCAACTCGATCGAATAATCCGGTCTTGCATGGGAGGGATGTTTCATTAGGAACCCATATCAATGGAGTTGGATCGTACTTGAGTAACATGCGCGAAGTTGACCATGATTTGATCCGAAAAGCCAATAAAATTATAGTAGATGATTTTCATGGTGCAAAGGTAGAGGCTGGGGAATTGATTTATGCAATTAAACAAGATGATTGGTCGTTTAGAGAAATTCACGGGGAACTTAAGGATTGTTTAACAGGACAGATATCCAGTAGAGAAAATCGAGAAGAGATTACATTTTTCAAAAGTGTCGGCTCTGCATATTTTGATTTAGCCGTAGCAATTGGAGTATATCGTATGGCAAAAAATAAAGGATTTGGATTGAAAGTTTCCATATAAAAAATCGTGATGTGATACATTATATGCAGTAATTATTTATTTACCTCAAACGGATCCTTGAATTTACTATATACAATAAATGAACATATATTTTCAATGTGTGATAGAACCTAGGTGGTATATTGACTAGAACTTACCTTCTTTTATTTGTTGTCATGGCTTTTGCGGGTTTAAATTTATCCGCATTAGTTGTGTTGGTAAATAATGTACAACCAATTACTCTAACTGCATTCAGAATTTTTATTGCAGGTATATCTGTTCTTATCATGTCTAATAGAATGGGTATTTTCAAATTACCTAATAAACTTGAATGGAAAACGATTATCAATATTACGTTATTTAACGTTGTTTTACATCACTCTTTACTTACGATAGGACTTACAAAAACATCGGGTGTGAATGCTGGAATTATTCAAGGAGCAGGTCCATTAATAACGATGATATTATCTATTATTATATTAAAAGATATTATTACAAAATTTCGCCTGTTAGGGTTTTTGTTAGGATTCATAGGAGTAGTAACAGTTTCAATTTCAAATGCTAATAACTTGTCTAGCGTATCCATTGGAGATTTATGTATCTTTCTCTCCATTTGGTCGCAATCATATAGTTTTATATTAATAAGTAAGTTGAATCCAGATTTTGATCCACGGTTATTAACTGGCTATATGCTTGTCACAGGTTCGCTTTTTGTTTTTATAATGGGGCTTGTGCTGGAAAGGAACTTTTCTCAATTAACTGCCTTATTTTCATGGGACTTAGGCGCAATATTTTTATTTAGTGCAATTATTGCTACAGCATTCGGACATATGATATTTAATGGTGCTATTAAAAAAATAGGTCCAACAGAAACAACAATCTTTCTAAATTTGAGCACACTTTTTGCTGTGCTGGGTGCGGCAATTTTTTTAAGGGAGCCAGTATTTATTTCACATTATATTGGTCTAATATTGATTATTTTTGGGGTTTTTATTGGTCTAGGAACAATAGAATATATGATAAGAAAAAATAAGAGAGGACTCAAATGAGAATGAACGATTTCTTAAAATAGAAAAGGAACCCAATATGTAGTATAAAATTGGATTCCAAAGAAATTATATAATTCTTAAAAAACACACAATTTAGATGGATCGATGAGTAAAAGATGTATTATCCTGTAGCAGAAATACATAGAAACTTAACAGGGCTATCTGTATTATTTTGCCAGTAGTGTGGATTAGTTGCATCAAGAAATATACTATCATTAGAATCTAGTTTATACTTCTCTTTGTCTATTAAAACTGTTAGAGAACCTTCTAGAACGAATAAATATTCCTGTCCTTTATGAGTGATGTTACTCCCACGATTGTCTCCTGGGTTTAAAATGACTAATATCGGGAAAAATAACGGATTTTCCATTGAACCTTTTAAATCTTTATAAATAAATTTATTAGTCTTTAATAAATCGGAATCACTGACCGTTCCTTTTACGATTGAAGATTGCACCTTCCCATTCGACTCTGAAAAAAAATAGGCTGGACTTACATTTAGGGCATCAGAAATTTTCCTAAATGATTCTAATGTAGCAGATGTTTTATTATGCTCTAATTGTGACAGAAAGCTAATAGATAGTTTAGTTTTTTCGGAAATTTCTTTTAATGTAAGGCCCTTTTTTAAACGTAATTCTCGTATTTTAAAGCCCAAGTTTTCATTCATAATAAAGTATCCCCTTTGCTAAAATGTTATATATATAAGCTGCTAATAGTTAATAAAATATGCAGTAATATTATTATACATGAAGAAATTATTTAAGCTGACAAAAACTATAT
>DKGO01000102.1 GCA_002453315.1 Caryophanales bacterium UBA6768
GGTATTCTACTTGTCATCATACAAGTAATTTCGTACCCTATAGTACCTAAGTATTCAGCGACATCTTCCGAAGAGATAATTGCTGATTGATCCCGGCCTATTAACGTTACCTTTGTTCGCACCTCATAGTGTCTATCCAACTTTACCATCATAGCATCCATGCAAATCCTGCCTACTATCGGCATTTTCTTCCCATGTATAATAACGTAAAATCCTTGTAGAGAACGACTCCAACCATCACCATAGCCAATTGGTATCGTCCCAATCCACTCTGTATCACTTGCAGTATATGTTGCACCATAGCTCACACTTTCACCTGGTTGCAATTTTTTCACCTGTACAAGTTCACTATATAAGGAAAATGCCTCTTTCAAATGAACATTCCCAAGTTGCTTAACATCACCTGAAGGGAATAGTCCATATGAAGCAATACCAAATCGTGTATATTGTCTCATTTGTTCAGAAAACTGAATTCCAGCGGCACTGTTGCCAATATGAACAGTCAAAGGGTCCCGATGAATTGACATAATATGGTTCAACATTTTTTCAAACCGCTCTTTTTGTTGGAAATAATATGGTGATTCAATTTCATCAGCAGTAGCAAAATGGGTGAAAACCCCATCTAGTCGAATAGAATCACTTTTACTATATTCGGTTAAAATTTCCGTTAAAACCTTTTCCGTTTCAACTCCCGTTCGTCCCATACCTGTCTCTAGCTCCAGGTGCGTAGATACAGGCTTTTTTAACCCTATTTTCTCTACATCCCTCAACCAATCCAATTGAAATACTGCCAATGTAATATCCATCTCGGCTGCCACATGAACGTATTCAGGCGCGACTCGACCTATGACTAAAATGGGAACATTAATTCCGGATTCTCTTAATACTATTGCCTCTTCCAATAAGGCAACCATTAAAAAATCGACACCTTGTTCTAACATCGTTTTGGCTACGGGAACACTCCCGTGGCCATATCCGTTCGCCTTGACGACCCCCATCATTTTACTACCTGTGGGCAATAACGATTTTAACTGTACTACATTGTGGCTAATAGCCTGTAAGTCTATTTCTGCATAAGTGTTCCGATAACGATTTGGTGCCATCATTTCCTGTCCCCCAAACTACATCTTCTCCGACAAAATATTATTCTTTACTACAATTATCTATCGTCTAGGGGAGTTATGCAACTATTTTTAATAACGATAGTGGAGGAAATAGAGCAGACTCACTTTATATTGAGACTGCCCCTTTTTTTATTTTATTCCCTTTCCTTGAATCGACGTTGCCACATCAATTAATTCCTCTGCTGATAAATCGGCACCTGTTAAGTAAAAATTTGTCCCTTGGTAATTCCATTCGAGAGCGTTGTCCGATAATGCACCAACACTATGACCTAGATTGACGACATCACCTACCATTTCGTCCTCACTGGACGCTACTGGTAAAACATCCCTTTTCTCTTGTATAAGTGTGAAATTTTTATCGCCTTTAAATGTCATAATGACACGATCACCATTACTCAACTGGACTTCCTTTTTTTCCAGCAACTCCGCACCTAATGTTTCTAAAGGGTACATGACAGCCAAATCACTTGGCACATCTTCCATTTCCATCGTATCTGCATGTTCCAAAATTGTTTCCCGATCAAAATCTTCCTTGGCAAAGGTTGGTTTTAAATTATGATCACTGAATACTACCTCTATTAGTGGCTGTTTCTCTTTATCTAATATATTTACAGCTTTAGGTAAATACGTTTTTTTATCAAAGTAAACCTCTTGGAAAGGTAAGTTTTTATTATTTTGGTAATTTGTTTTTGTTTGAAATACATAATGTGCGTCATTGGATGTAAAAACCGCTTCCTTATCATTGACAACATCGTTTATAAGTGACTGATATAAATATGGTTGACTACTATTTTCTGGCCATTCAGTTTGAAATTTAAAGCTCTTTTGTAATGAAGGAGTTAAAACAAAGACACCTTCTTCATTTTTTAAAATGACTTGACCCCCGTCTTCCTCATCACTTTCTAAAGTAACCCGATAAAAATCTTGATCAGCCTTATTGTACCAAATATCGATATTGTAGCTTCGTTCTTCTTCACCTGTTTTCATCTTCATCGTTGCCTCTACTTTATATGCTTGTAAATCCCCTAGCGTGTCTTCAATTTTTTTCAGCACTTTTTCTTGTGATTTTCCGCCACACCCTGCCAAGGTGACGATTGTTAATATGAAAATAACGTACAAGAAACTTTTCGCTAATTTCCCCATACACCTGTCTCCTTTAATCGTTTGTCATTACAGCTACAATGAAGGTTAACGATGTAGCCTGCACTAAACTATATGAGACAAGATAATGATTTATGCAAACTTGTCTATAAAAAGAAAGAGAGACAATTTCCCCGAATAGGATTTGCCTTAAGCTAATATTAATCTATGAAGCTTATTCGTTAGTGATGATTACTTGTGCCACAGCATACTGTTTACTGTGGGTAATAGAAACAAGTAAATGTTCTTTTTCATAGCCGGAAACATCAATAGTAGGGGCTCCATTTTTGTTAGGGAGAACCTCAATATGTTGGAAACTAAGTTTCCCTATTCCTTGGGCAGTTGCTTTGGCAAATGCTTCTTTCACTGCAAATCTTCCTGCCAAAAATTCAATTTGACGTTTAGGGGATGAAAACTTTTGATAAATTTCTATTTCCTTTTTAGTTAAAATTCTATCTACAAAACGACTGTTATTTTGTACGGCTCGTTTAATCCGTTCAATTTCAATAATGTCTAGGCCGATTCCTTTAATCATTTTTTACATCCTTTTCTCATTTAAATTTAAAATAAAACGTAATACATGACTTACACTATATTTAAGTTTATATTATAATACGAGATAACTTTTATAGTTAGGTGATCATCTATGTTTATTCGTCAGGAGCGAAGTCTCCGAGATTTTATTTCTTTTTATCCAATTGTGACAATTATTGTAGTCGTTAATATTTTAATTTGGTTATTAATGTATGTTATTCCTGGTCAAATTGGGGAATTTATTTATTATATTGGTGTTGGACACAACTTATCTGTTTTACATGGTGAATATTGGCGTCTAGTGACACCGATTTTTTTGCATGCACAGTTTTTTACACATGTTGCTTTTAATTCGTTTGCCCTCATTTTATTTGGACCCGCACTAGAGCAAATGTTGGGAAAGGGAAAATTCATCATCGCCTATTTGGCTATTGGTATTGCTGGTAATATTGGTACATTTGTCATTGGCCCAACATCATTCACTCCACATTTGGGTGCATCTGGTTCAATTTATGGATTATTCGGTATTTACATGTTTATGATCTTCTTTAGAAAGCATTTAATCGATTCTGGCAGTGCTAGTATCGTTCAAGTTATTTTTGTGATTGGTTTAATCATGACATTTCTGCGACCGAACATTAACATTGCTGCCCATATTTTTGGATTTATCGGTGGCTTTGCCCTTGCACCAATCTTCCTAAAAAATGTCTTACCATTTTCTATGGCTAGAAATTATGAAAAACGACGTGTCACTTATGGAAATGACGAGGATATACGTTTCGATCCACAACGATGGCAAAAAAAACGATTTATCCCATCCCATATACGTAAGCGTATCTTTTGGTTTATTCTTGCTGGCCTAGTACTGTTAGGATTAATAGGAAGTTATTATGCCCGGTATTAAGATTTTTTCATGGTGGTGAATGAATCATGATGACTTTTTTATTGGATCAACATTCGTTATATTCATTATTTAAAATCCATTGGTTACTAATAACGTTAGTAGCTATTTATTTTTATCTAAAAAATATCGTTCGTTCGCCAATTTATGTAATATCTTCACGACAAAAAGCATATTTTTTCATTGCTGTTAGTTTATTTATGATGTTAAAAATGACGCCTCTGGATGTCATTGCCAGCCATTATTTATTCAGCGCCTATGTTTTACAAACATCCATCATGCTTTTCATCATTGTGCCACTACTGATCATTAGCCTTCCGACAAATTTATTTCGACGGTATGCTTGGAACCACCGGGCTAAATTATTTATCACTATTTTATCACACCCGTGGTTAACGCTCATTCTATTTAATGGGCTATTATCGGTTTTTTTAATTCCTAGCGTCTTTAATTTGATCCATTCATCAGTCATATTAACTTTTATCGCAAATGCACTTTTAATTTTTCATGCATTTTTCATGTGGTGGGTCATTATTCAACCATTACCTGAACTACAAAAATTTAATTACATGATGAGGGCGGCCTATATTTTCTTCGCATCTGTCGCACTTTTTCCTATTGGATTTTATTTTATTATTGTTAAGGAATCACTATTTACCATTTATACAGCTGCCTCAGGTCAACTCATTCCGTCATTAACGTCCGTCTATGATCAGCAATTAGCTGGTGGATTATTAAAAATAATTCAGACGTTTACTTACGCCTATGCATTGTTAATCATTATGTTTCAATGGGCAAAAGAGGAGCAAAAAATGGAAGGACAATCGGGGGAAAAACATATCCGTTATGCCCGTGGTGTTGTTATTCATTTAGACAAAGATGATAAATAAATGGCTGATTCGGGTAACCACAAAACACCTCACCTTCTCCCCGTTCTTGTCATTTGTTAGAAAGAACAAGATTAATTAAAATTCATTTTGAAACAAACTATGGTAAAATACTTTCACATTCATTTTTCGGAGGAAAAAAGCATGAAACGCTATTTAACGACTATTTTCATCCTAATTACAATGATAACTATCATGATCGGATATAGTATTGATGTTCGTTGGAATGGAATTGTTGCCTGGTCTTTGGCCATCATTTTCTTGATCTTTGCCGCCTATTTCACTAAATTCATTCCCGAAAAAAAGAAAAAGGCTGATAAAAGCAAACATGCCGATTAGCACCATCCGCACTTGCCTATATCAACCAAATTTAAATTAAAAAACCTATTTAATGCTTCCTAGCCTTTTCCCGTTCCGACTTATTTAAAGTTTTTTTTCGTAAACGGATGGATGTCGGAGTTACCTCACAATATTCGTCGTCATTTAAAAATTGAATCGCCTCTTCTAACGATAATTTGCGTGTTTTCCGGATGATTGACGTCTGGTCTTTATGGGCTGAACGGATGTTTGTTAAATGTTTTTCCTTTGTGATATTCACTGTTAAATCATTGTCACGATTATGTTCACCAACAATCATTCCACCGTACACTTCCGTTCCCGGTTCAACAAAAATGACTCCACGATCCTCTAAATGTAAAATACTATATGTCGAGGCTTTTCCATTATCAAGACTGACAAGCACCCCTTGTCGACGACCACCAACATACCCTTTCACCACTGGCTCATACTGACTAAATGAATGATTTAAAATACCATACCCTCGCGTTAATGACATAAATTCTGTCGAATAGCCAAGCAATCCACGTGACGGTACTTTAAACAACAGGCGTACTTGATCGTTCCCATAATGCGTCATATCAGCCATTTCACCTTTGCGTTCGCCGATTGACTCCATGATGGCCCCAGTATATTCATTGGGAATATCAATTTGCACATTTTCCATCGGTTCACATAATTTTCCGTCAATTTCCTTTTGGATCACTTGTGGTTTTGATATTTGTAGTTCATAGCCTTCCCTGCGCATATTTTCAATTAAGACTGATAAGTGTAACTCTCCCCTTCCAGATACTGTCCAGGCATCAGGAGAAGCTGTCGATTCCACCCGTAAACTCACATCAGTCTCCAGTTGTGTTTTTAATCGTTCTTCAATTTTGGCCGATGTGATATATTTTCCTTCTTTCCCAGCAAATGGGCTGTTATTAACTAAAAAAGTCATTTGTAATGTTGGTTCGTCAATATGCAATAATGGTAATGCCTCGGGGTGATCCTCTGGACAAATAGTTTCACCAATATTAATTTTCTCCATTCCCGACACAGCAATGATGTCGCCCGATCTTGCTTCTTCAATATCGATTCGTTTTAAACCGATAAAACCGAAAAGTTTTGTCACACGAAAACTCTTTTTCGATTTATCTTGTTTCAGCACGACGACCCGATCACCGACACGGATTTTCCCCCGCCTTATTCGTCCAATACCTATCCGGCCGACATAGTCATTATAATCTAATAGCGTTACTTGCATTTGTAACGGCTCTTCACTAGTATCCTTTGGCGCAGGAATGTGGGTAATAATCGTATCAAAAATAGGATCCATCGTTTCTGTTTGATTGCTGACATCGGTACTAGATGTTCCATTGACAGCTGAGGCATATAAAACAGGAAAATCCAATTGATCTTCATTTGCTCCCAAATCAATAAATAAATCAAACACTTCATCAACAACCTCAGTTGGTCTAGCATTTGGACGGTCAATTTTATTTAACACAACAATTGGCTTTAAGTCCTCATCTAAAGCCTTTTTCAAAACGAATCTTGTTTGTGGCATTGTCCCTTCAAAGGCATCGACGACTAAAATAACACCATCTACCATTTTCATAATTCGTTCAACTTCCCCACCGAAATCAGCATGTCCGGGTGTGTCTAATATATTAATGGTTGTATCCTTATAATTAACCGCGGTATTTTTAGATAATATTGTAATCCCACGTTCCTTCTCAATTTCGTCGGAATCCATCGCTCGTGTGGCAACCTGTTCATGGGCTTGAAAAGTACCTGAGTATTTTAGTAACTGATCAACCAACGTTGTTTTTCCATGATCAACGTGGGCAATGATTGCAATATTTCGTATGTCATTTCTTAATCCCATCTGTTTTCCCCTCAAAGTAAAAAATATTTTAGCGTGATAAGTATACACGAAAGTGAAATTAAAATCATTCATTTTTGGACATATCAAATCACCATTAGAGTTTTTGCAAATGTTATTGACAGAAAAAATGAATTTGTTCAATTATTCTTTCCTATGAATTGGTCAAGTGATAAGTGATTGTAATAATTTTCTTCAAGTATTTTTGTTGAATAATAAAACTGTCGACTAACTTCTTTTTTCATTTCATCAATAAATGATGGGTCATCCTTATTTTCCTGATCAAATGGAATAAATTCATGATTAGGACGATAAAACTTCCCCTTGTTTGTAATAAAACTTTTATCTTTAAACACGACTAGTGGATCTGAATTCGTCGAAAATACATCTCTTCCCATTAGCAATCTCGAATCATAATCAATTCCCATTAAATTAGATACTGTCGGAAGGATATCCATACTTGATGCTGGTTCCTCCACAACAATAGGATCCATATGTGTTGCATAAATAATTAAATCATTTTTGTAAATTTCGAATTTTTCATCTAATTTTTCACCAGATAATTCTTCAATCGTGTCATTATCCAAGCCGTAAGGATAGTGATCACCACTTAGTACGATTAACGTATGATCTAACACATCTGCTTCTTCAAGTCTTTGTATCAGTTTTTCCAAAGCCCTATCTAGCTCAATTTGCGTCGCCATATAGGCTTTTGCCTGATTCGATAATGGAAGATCATTGACTAAATGTTTATTTTTATACGCCATCGAATTATCGTTAAATGAATATTCTAAATGGCCACTGACCGTCATATAGTAGGCATGAAAAGGTTCATCATGGATATATTCATCAATTGTTTTTTCCATCATTTCAAGATCTGAGGCTGGCCATACTTGTTTCACTTCAAGCCCATTTCCTACACCTTTATAATCATAGCCCATATTCGGATGTGACTTATGACGACCATAATAAGTATAGGTATGATTGTGGTAGGCCTTTGTTGTATAGCCTTTCTCTTTCATTTGATTCCCTAAAACAAATGGAACATTATTTTTTGCTGATTCTTCAAAGCTCCACACATTTGTATCGGGTAGTAGACCGTGTAGTGCTACGTATTCACCATCTGTTGTACTATGATTCCAAATTGGTGTATAAAAATTTCCAAATTGAATCCCTTCCGTTGATAACTTGTGTAATGTTGGGGTCACATCTTCATCAATTGCATAATACGTAAATGACTCAGCAGTTAATACAATTAAATTATAATCTTTAAACATTCCAGTATATTCATTTTTTACCGTCGGTTTAACTTGATTAAAATAGCGATGCATATTTTTTATCGTATCATTTGTTTCCAATGCAATCAGCTGATTGAAATCTATTGGAAGCACATTATATTCAATATTTTCTTCAGACAATGCCTCAACGGGAGCATCATCTTCAACTGTCTCTTCATTGTTAAATACTGGCAACGGCTCTGCTTCCACATCTAAAGCAACATCTTCCTCCATTGGCGGTGACCAATCAAGCAAATAACGTTGTGTATCAAGTCTCATCATCATCATCAATCCTAAATGTTCAACTGCCAAATTAGGTGTCAAATGATCATGAAATAATTCATTAGTATCATCATCTAATTGGGTAAATCCAAATGTTATTACATAACTTAAGATAATTCCTATTATGCTTATGATGACTAATTGGCGACTGTTACGCCATGTAATATAAAGGTCCCTCACCTTCACCCTTATTTGATAATAAATGATTAAATAAATAAATATCGGTATAAATAATAATACAATAATTAACAGGTTATCACTTATGGTGGATAAAATGACAGATTTAAAGCCAAGTCCTTGTCCAACATTTTGGGCCGATTGAAATGTATAAAATGTTCGGAATATATCGTGATAAAGAATTTGCGTTGTATATAGAAATACGACCATGAAAATAGTCAATAATTGAAACACAACATGGTATTTCATTGGTATTAATGTCAAAAACAATACGAAAATACAAGCAAAGGTAAAAACAAATAATAAAGACATGACCCAGCCCAATGAAAAAATGTTGATGACGGGATCATTTATAAAAATTCTTAACATCGTTTCACCAAACATGAAAATCGACACAAATATCAACCACTGATATAACATGTACTTTTGAAACTTTTGCCGAATTAATTTATCTTGTGCTTGCTTTCTCAACGATATCCCCCACGTTACCTTTATCTTTTTTCGTTACATAACCTTTCACTAAAAGGCACACAAATACCAAATCTTGTTATTTATATTACCATACAATTGTCTATGTGAACATATGACTGTAGTTAGGGGTAGGTACAAACAAAAAAAGGGCGTCGCCCTTATTAATCATCTTTGTTATTTGCTGTATATGGAAATTTTTCAACATCTTCTACATAACCAATATTTTCATCGCTATTTATATACATTTCATTATAATTATCTTTATCTTCATAAAAATCTGAAGGCGTTTCAGATGTCCCATATCGACTTACTGCTTGCCACGTATCCTCAGCATCATATTCTCCTTGTAGTTCAGGTGTTACATTAGCAGGTGGTATGTGGGAATGCATGACTTCCTCTTCAACAGGGCGATTTCTTTTAAATAGATCTTTTTCAGCATGTTCTATACAAGTTTTTGCCGTCGGATTAGCCTCTAATCTTTCAAACGGAATGTCGGCACTACACACTTCACATATCCCATATGTTCCTTCCTCCATTGCATGAAGTGATTCATTAATTTCCTCTAGTTCTCTTTCCGTATGTTCGTTTAAAGCTATATCCTTTCCCCGTTCATATATCTCTGTCGCCATATCTCCTGGATGGTTATCATAACTTGACAATTCACCAACAGCTTCTGTTTGAGATAATTCCAGGCCAAAATGATCTTGCAATTGTCGGATTAGCTGACTTTGACGTTTTAATAATTTTGCTTTAATCTTTGATTTCTGTTCCTCATGAATCATCTACACATACTCCCTTCAATGGTTAATCAGTAGCATATTAATTAGATGACCTATCAAGATTTATCGTAATGAATTTTATGATTTTTGAAATATCATTGCAAAATAATGTCATCTTATTAACACTCACTATTTACCATCCATTAAAATATTTTCTTTTGTTATACTATGTGTGATTCCTTTAAAATGATTCTTTATTTTTCATCTTCTCTTGTGCTAATATGTGGATAAGTGAGTAAATTTCATAATTCTGA
>DKGO01000040.1 GCA_002453315.1 Caryophanales bacterium UBA6768
ATCGTTACAATTTTTCTTGCCGGACCCCATATTACAGCACCTAAAAAAATGTTTGATGACTTAATGATCCAAATCAACCCTGTCATAACGGTCGTATCAACATTTTTAATCATATTTACTTTAGGCATTGTCGCAATAGCATTATTAGTTTTAAGAAGATACAAAGATCGATTAGGAATAGGGGGTTAATTGTAAATGGAATCAGAACAAGTTAAGCAACGAATAAAAGAATGGTTGAAGGATGAGGAAAAAAAATTTATTACAAAAACACCAAAGTCTGCAAAATTAGCACATAATGTCGGGGATTATACACGTCATGCGATTTGGCAAACCCCATACCCATTATATATTAATGAAGCCTATGGTAGTAAGGTTGCTGATATTGATGGAAACGAATATCTTGACTTGTCGAATGCTTGGACTGTGCTCGCACTTGGCCATTCTGATCCTGATCTATTGGAAGCCCTTCATTCTCAAATAGATAAAGGCATTGTTTGGGCTGGTAACAGCCAAGTTTTAATGGACTGGACTAACCTTATAATTGAACGAATTCCTAGTATTGACATGGTGCGTTTTTCGACATCGGGGACAGAAGCGATTCAAATAGCGTTAAGAGGAGCACGTGTTTTCACAGGAAGAAACTTAATTATGAAAATGGATGGCTCTTACCATGGTTCGGGCGATATTGCTGAATACGAACAGATGGTTTCACCGAAAAGTAAGGGGTTATCTCCACATTTAGATGAAGAAATAGTAATCGGTTATTTTAATGATGAACGTACTTTCCAAATCATTGATGAATATCAGGACGAACTTGCCGCTGTTATTGTAGAAGGCGTAATGGGAGCAGCGGGAATTATTCCACCGGAAAATGGGTTTCTTAATACGTTACAAGAAAAGTGCCGCCAATATGGTATCGTATTTATCCTTGATGAAGTGATTAGTTTTCGACTTGCAGATGCAGGAGCCCAACAAATTTACGGCTTGGAACCAGATATTACAACGCTTGGAAAGGTTATCGGTGGTGGAGTAGCTGTAGGTGCATTCGGTGGAAGAGCTGATGTGATGAATGTGTTTAACCCATTATATCCAGAGGCTGTTCATCATTCAGGAACATTTTCTGGAACACCGCTTGCGGCAGCAGCTGGTATCGCAATGTTAGAAAAATATCAAGGAGATACAATATTAAAGTTAAATGAAAAAGGTAACGAGTTTGCTGAAGCCTTAAAAGATTTAATTGATAACTATGAACTCCCACTCACGGTTACGCATATTGGTTCACTATTAAATTTTCATGCGACAAGGGCTCCTGTGAGAACTGTTGAAGATGTCAGGAGAGGGAATCAAGCAGCTTTACAGGCTATTCAATTAGCGATGTTAAATGAAGGAATCTACTTTCCTAAAAGGGGAATGATTAGTTTATCAACTGCGGTAACAAATGAAGACATTGAAAATGCACTTCATGCGTTCGAAAGGGTCTTTCAAAAGTATTTTAAAATCATCTGATAGCAATAAAAATAAGCCGTACAGCTGTTTTTTTACATAATACGGCTTATTTTCTATTCTATTTACTTATAATGCGACTGAATACTCTTCAAAAAGTCGCTGAAGTTTATTTTGAACAGAAAAACCTAACTCGTCTTCGATATGTTTTTTATATCGTTCAGCAACACTTTTTGCTTGCAAAAATAAATTTGATTTCAACAGTCGCTCGATATATTCTAAATAAATGACATCTTGATAAGGCTCAACAGCTAGTAGTTTTTCAAAGTATTCAATTCCTAGTTTATAATTATTTGGATTCCAATAAATATATGCTAACTGTCGTAAAACGTCTAAATATTGGGCACGTAATTTTTCACGCTCTACCTCTAGGAATGCTTCATATGGATACTCTTCAAAAAAGTTTCCTTTGTAAAGGGATTCCGCCCGTAGTAAATTTTTTGTTCGGGAAGCTAACGAAACAGTTTTTTCATCTATTAATTGGGTGAATTCTTCAACATCCAAATATAATGAATTGGTGTTAAACATATAATGATTTTTTGATTGAATAATATACGTAGACATTCTACCTGATTTTAAATCAGGTTCTAACGCTTTTCGTAGTGTTGATAGGGCAACATAAAAGTTTTTATTAATAGACTCTAAAGAATGATCTGGAAATAGTAAATCTAATAAAAAATCTTTATTTAAATTTTGATTTCGATACGTGATTAAAATTTGCAATAATTGCAAACTAGAGGAACGATTTAAATTTATTGGTTGATCATTTAGCGATAATTTAAATTGACCGAGAACTTCCAGCTTTAATATAGAGGCTTCATGTTCTTGCTTAACGCTGAGTTTAGGTTTATTATCATTAAGCTTCTCAATAAACATACGATAATTGTTTTTTTCACTAATTTTCAATAAAAGTTTTCGCTTTTTTTTGACTGTTGTCAGATCATGCTTTTTCATACTTATTTTTAATTGTAAATATAAAACAACGCAACGATGATAGGAGAAATGTTCGTAAACGGAGTAAGCGTTGGCTAAACAGCTTTCAGCTTGTTCCCATTGCTCCATTCTCATATAGTTTTTGCTTAATTCCACATAAGCTTCTCCAATATCAAGATCATTTCCATAATGTAATGCATGACGGAGCGCTTTTTCTGCCCATTTACTAGATTCAATATAGTCTTGTTTATACCGCAAATACTTACTCATGCTGCAATAAGAAAAGGTTTTCCCAGTATCATCTTCATCAGATTCTTCTCTTAATTGTATTGATTGCTTTAAAAAAGGCTCAGCTTTATCAAAGTTGTTTTTTTCAAGGTAGATTGCCGATAACAGCCAAAGAGAATAAGTTTGATAATAAGGATATTGAAATTTCTCTGAGTAAAATAAAGCTCTTTTCACATAATAAATTGCTTCATCATAATTACCCGCAAAAATCAATGTTTCGGCAATTCCCAAATGATTTAAAATCATTTTGTCATGAAGATTAATTTGTGTACTAACTTTTAAAGAGGTTAAGTATATCCTTTTCGCTTCACTTATATCTCCCTTATAAATGTAAATAGTAGCTAGACGGTATTTTGAGTGAGCAACTAGCGGAAGCTGATTGTGTTTTTTATATTTATTAATGTCATCTTCCATTGTTGGAATAAGTTGCTCTAATATTGATAACGGTATGCAGCGAATAAGAAAAACATCAAAATCACGAGAAAACAAATTGGCATTCCCAGATTCTAAACAACGGGTAAGTAGAGTTAAAAAATCTGCAGGGTTGTAACGACTCTCAGTTATTCGAATCATCCGTGTAGCCTGGAAATAATCTTTTCCCGCTACATAATGAACAAATGCAGGGAAATATAGGCACATCTCCTTATATATAGTCGCTAGCTTTAAATGTTCTTTAATAATATTTTCGGATAATTGTATTTCTTTCGTAAATTTACTATATAGAAATTCACGTAATTGTTGAGAGTAATGGTAAAAATTGTCTTTATCTTTGTAGACAATTTGGTCATCTTTATATAATTTTTCTAATATTTCCTGCGAGTGGTTTATATTTAAATATTGATTAATTGCTGTTGGATGTAATTCTGTCAATATAGAAGAACGAACTAAAAAAGATTTTAATTCCTCAGATTTTGAATGAAATAAACGTTCAATTTCTTTTGAATTAGATAAGTTTTGATTGCACATTTTAATATTCTCACCATCCCTGTATAGAGAGCGAAGAACAATGCTTAAATTACTATTAACATTAAAGCCATAANNATACCTAAGTTTCTTAAACTATTCAATCTAATTTATTAAAAAATAGTATTTTTTAATAAATTGTTAGAATTCAGTAACCTTATTAATCTACTATATAAATTAATAAATATAAAAGCAAAGGGTTGGTTTGATATGAACATAGTTGTATTAGGCGGAGCAGCCCAGATGGCACAGCCTGCAGTAAAGTATTTGATAGAAAAAGAAGAGATTAAGCAAATTATTATTGCCGATCTTAATTTGCAACTAGTAAAAAAAATAGCAGATGAATTAGGTTCTAAAATAATCCCAAAATCTGTTGACGTAACTAACGAGGAACAATTGAAAAATGTAATTACAGATGCTGATCTAGTCCTTAACTTTATCGGGCCATATTTTAAGTTTGGCACGAAGGTATTAGAAACTGTGATTGAGGCAGGCATTAATTACATCGACATTTGCGACGATCACGATGCGACAATGGATGCCATGGAATTAAATGAACGAGCTAAAGGGAAAGGTGTAACCGCTCTAATTGGTATGGGGGCATCGCCAGGGATTACAAATGTTCTGGCACGGTTAGCATCTGATGAATTAGATAGTGTTGCCGAAATTAATACGTATTGGTTAGTAGGTAAAACAGGGGTCGGTGGCTTCGGGGCGATGCAGCATATGTTCCATATTATTGATGGCGAAGTGCCTGTTTGTAAGCGGGGAAAATTAGATTATATTCCACCCTTTCAAGAAGCGACGGCAAAGAAAGTTAACTTTGGAGACCCTGTTGGTGAAGTGACATTATATCCTGTTGGACACCCTGAGCCTGTTACATTATCCCAATCGATTCCTGGTGTGCAAACAGTGACAAATTATGGCGCTTTACTACCTGCACATATGAATTTACTCTATAAAACCCTCGTGGATTTTGGATTTACGCGTGAAGAGCCGATTTTATTTAAAGGTGAGGAGGTCTCTCCGTTAGAATTTTTATTAGCTTTGTTCGAGCATGAAAGTAAAAGAAATCCAAATAAATTTTCTGTCGGAGATAAACCATTAGGAGCTTCGCGAATCGAAGTAATCGGTTCTAAAAATGGTGAACAGACAAGTTATACCTTTACGAGGTCTGGTCATTATACGATGGCAAACAGTACTTCATTGCCAACCGCCGTTGCAGCTTATTTAATGTTAACTGGCGAAGTGGATACAACAGGTGTCATCCCACCTGAAAGCATAGAGCCAAAAAAACTACTTTTACCTTTAAAGGAAACACATTTTTTTGGTGATGGAAGAGATTTTCAACTTGTACGAAAAATAGGAAATACAAGTACACCTATGCATTTATTTGATTTAGACGTTTTTTCCAAATAATTATAACGAACGCGATTTCGTAAAAAAAGGCGAATTCACCTCATTTAATAGAGATGAATTCGCCATTTTATGTTATATTAAACCTCAATAAGTGGATTTAATACATTTTTAAAGGTTAATATCTATTCCTTTATCACGTTTGTTTTCGTGTTGAATGAGCTTAAATAACACTTGGTTTTTCGTTCGTTTTATTTTCACAATATCAAGCGGAAATGTAATAGCTTGAGTGACTAACTCATCATCAGCGGGGTCTTTAAACTTGTACATGACGTGTACAGAGTCGCCCCAGTCTTCGACAGACAAAATTTCAACTTCATACCCTCCGGTTGGTTGTTCACCTCGAGAAACAACGATATAATAATCGTCACCATCTGGAAGGACATACGTTGCTTTTTCACGATTTTTATATTCAATTGTTGATTTTATATCTTGCGGAGTTTCATCAAGAGTTAATGTTTCAAAAGGAATGTCATCAATTTTTTCAGTACTTTGAAGCTTTTTCGATGGATCTGTCCCACAACCAATTAAAAATAAAACGCTTAACAAGCTCATACTGACTAATTTAAATGCTTTGCTCATAACAACGATCCTTTCTACCTATTCTACTTTAAATCTATTCGATTTGTAGATGCATTTCAAGGTGAACATGTTACAATTATTTGAGGAACGCTCATGTTCTTACAGTTTTTACATAATTATGAATTGTGCGGGGCTGGAGAATTCTCATTCTAGCAATCATATTTAAAATAGATATGTATGGAAGCCAAGTCAGATTATAATAGTTCAAAAATAAGAGGATAAAGGGGAACGTGTATGGACCTTGAGGTAATTAGAGAAGCCTTTACAGAAGAAAATATAAAAAACTTTTTAGAGCAATATCGGGCGTTGGGACCTTTGCCAGGGATACTACTTCCTTTTCTTGAAGCGTTATTGCCCTTTTTACCTCTGTTTATTTTTGTTGCTGGTAATGCATTGGCTTACGGATTTTGGTTTGGCTTTATTTATTCATGGGTTGGGGCAAGTCTTGGTTCGATTGCGGTATTCTTTGTGATTCGCAAGTTTGCAAGACATCGCTTTATCCAAATGTTTTCGAAATACGAAAAGTTACAATCGACAATGCATTGGTTTGAGCGGAGGGGATTCGGAGCTGTCTTTCTCATATATTGTTTTCCCTTCACTCCATCTGCGCTAGTGAATGTTGTTGCCGGTTTTTCACAAATGAATGCAGTTAGCTTTATGCTTTCTGTTTCACTCGGTAAAATGGTTATGATTTTTATTGTCTCCTATATTGGCCATGACTTTTTTGGCCTTTTAAAAAGTCCAATTGAACTCATCGTAGTTAGTGCCTTAACTTTTCTCCTCTGGGTTGGTGGAAAATATTTGGAAATAAAGCTAAAAGAAAAGACAGAAAAAAGGAAAACAGTGAAAAGAACTCATTTATAATATCGATTTATCTTTACTTTCTATTATGAAGCCACTTCATATAGTATAATGAAAAACAGCAATTTTTTACATATAAACATATGGGAAGATAATAATTGGGGGATTTTGCAATGAAGATTAGAAAGATTGTGCAAGTATTGTTTTTGATCGGGCTGTTGATGGGACTTATTGCATGTAGCAAGAAGCCTACCCCAGAGGATGCGGTCCAAGCTTACTTAACAGCATGGGAAAACGAGCAATTTGAGGAAATGTATGAGCAGTTATCTGAGCAAAGCAAAGAAACGATTGATAAAAAGACTTTCGTTGAGCGGTATGAGAATATATACGCTGGCATTCAAGCGAACAATTTAAAATTAGAACCAAACTTCCCTGAAGACGGGATTAAAGTGTCTGAAAATGAAGAAACGAAGGTCGAATACTTATTAGAAATGCAAACAATTGGGGGTGAAATCTCTTTTCTTCATGATGTTTCCCTCGTTAAAGAATCAAATGATAAAGGTGATAAATGGTCTATAAATTGGGATGCTTCTATGATTTTCCCTCAAATGGAGGAAAACGACAAAATCCGTGTGAATACTTTACATGCAAAGCGAGGGGAGATCTTCGATCGGAATGGTAAAGAGTTAGCCATTAATGGCAAGGCACTTAATATTGGGATTGTTCCAGAACGTTTACCTGAAGATGAATCCGCAACATTTAAAAAGTTAGCTTCTCTTATTGACGTTTCGGTAAAAGACATCGAAAAGAAAATGAGTGCGTCGTGGGTACAACCCGATACATTTGTCCCAGTTACAATGATTGCAAAGTCGGACTCAAGACTTGATGACTTATTAGACATTGATGGCGTGACCTACGTTGAGGCTGATGCGCGTGTATATCCATATAAAGACGTTACGGCCCACTTGACAGGCTATGTTCAAGAGATAAATGCGGAAGAGCTTGAAGAGCTGAAGTCTGAAGGCTATCAAGAAGGTGACCAGATTGGTAAAAGTGGTCTAGAAAAAATCTTTGAAGACAAATTACGCGGAAAAGATGGCGGTCGAATATTTATAACAGATGAAGAGGGAATCGAAAAGCAAGAGCTTGCCCAGCAAGATCCTATTCATGGTGAAGAGATTGCTTTAACGATCGATATCGAAGTTCAAAAGAATGCATACGGTCAGTTAAAGGGCGAAGTTGGTACTGCTACAGCGATTAACGGCAACACAGCTGAAGTTCTCGCTCTCGTAAATAGTCCTGCTTACGATCCGAATCAATTCGTACTCGGGCTATCAAGTAAAGATTGGGATACTTTAAACGATGATCCTAACAAGCCAATGCTCAATCGTTTTGCGAACACATCTGCTCCAGGTTCAGTTATTAAGCCAATTACAGCTGCGATTGCCTTAAAGGGTGAAGCGATTAAACCAGATTCGACGTTTGATATAAAAGGTTTAAAATGGCAACAAAATGATTCTTGGGGTAAATACTTTATTTCACGTGTTTCTGATCCAGGCAAGCCAATCGATTTAAATACAGCTCTTATCTACTCAGATAATATTTACTTTGCGCAGGCAGCCTTGAAAACGGGTGAAGATAAGTTTGTGGAATACGCTAAAGATTTTGGCTTTCATGAATCATTACCGTTTGATTTTCCAATCAAACAATCGAAGATCGCTGAAAATAATAAGTTTGACAGCGAAATCCAATTAGCTGATTCAGGCTATGGTCAAGGGAAAGTAGAAATGAATATTTTGCACACAGCTCTTGCGTATACAGCCTTCATCCATGAAGGAAATATACTACAACCAAGCCTATTAAAAAATGAGGCGAATGAAGACAATCTTTATTGGAAGGAAGCTGTTATTTCAAAGGAAACAGCGGCCTTTATCAACGACGCTTTAATTCAAGTTGTTGAACATCCGAATGGAACTGGGAAGGCGGCGAAAATTGCTAGTAAAAAAATCGCCGGAAAAACCGGAACAACTGAATTGAAAAAAAGTCAATCGGAAAAAGGGCAAGAGAATGGCTTTTTTGTAGCCTATGATAGTCAAAATCCAGAGCTACTCGTAGCAATGCAAGTAGAAAACGTAGAAAGTCGTGGCGGGAGTAGCTTCGTAGTGCCGAAGGTGAAAAATATTCTACAAAGTTCTCCTTCACACTGAATGGTATTGCTTTTTTTGATAAATAGGTAATGCGATCGTAACGATGGTCCCTTCATTTTCTCTACTGCGAATTTGGAGGGACCCGTTATGATCTTTTATAATTTTTTTACAGATCATTAAGCCGAGACCTGTTCCTTTTTCCTTCGTACTGTAAAAGGGCTCACCGAGATTTGGTAGCCGTTCTTTAGGAATACCAGTCCCATTATCGCGAATCATAAATTGGACAGTCGTATCCTTTTTGCTACAATGAATGCGTATTTTTCCGTTAGCGTCTGTTGCTTCAATTGCATTTTTAATAATGTTTATAAAGACTTGTTTTATCTTATCTTCTTCACAATCGATTGTGATGTTTTTATCCTCAAACTTAATCGTAAGCTCAATATTTTTTAAGATGGCTTGCGTATTTAAGAGCGACACGATGTCCTGCACAAGCTTACTAACGTTTGTAGCGTTATAATGTTTGATTTGTGGTTTTGCCAAGATTAATAAGTCACTGACAATTTTGTCAATTCTTTCTAGTTCAGACATCATCACATCGATGTAGCTACTATTTCGTTCCTCTCTCATTAGTTGTGTAAAACCTTTAATTGCAGTAAGTGGATTGCGAATTTCATGGGCAATCCCAGCGGCAAGATGGCCAACGACTGAAAGTTTTTCAGCTTGTTGTAGTTTTTCCTCTGTTAATCTTCGTTCGGTAATATCGCGAATGATCACTTGCTTCCCTTTTTGACTTTGATGAATCGTTGAAATAAGTTTCATATCAATTTGACGGATTTCTTTATCTAGTCGAATTAAAGATGTTTCAATAAAGCCTGAGGCATCCTTATACAAGCCATTGTTAACAATAAAATTTTTGATTTTTTCATGATCGCGAGTAGGGGTAAAGTCATAAATAGTCGTACCAATAATCTCAGTTGTGCTTGTAGCTCCAATTAGTTTTTTTCCTGTTTCATTAATGTATGTAAAGGTACCTTCTTTTGTCATGAGTCCGATTGTATCGTGAGAATGTTCGACGAGCTGGCGATATTTTTCAATCGTTTCATTCAATTCGGTTTCTGCAATTTTCCTTGCAGTAATATCGCGTGAGATACCGAGTAGTAGCTGTTCTCCATTGCTTATGTCATCCATTGGCTGTAGGATTGTCTCTAACCAAATGTAGTCTCCTTCCTTTCGACGAATGCGAAAGCTAATGTACTTATGAAAATAATACTCAGGAGCTTGCGCGGCAATTCGCTTTCCGTCAAGAGGATGAAAAAATTCCATTGGTGATTTACCTGCCAGTTCTTCCGGCTTATATCCGAGAAGCAATGATGTCGCCGGGGAAGCATAAACTATCTCGCCGTCCTGCGTGTGAAGCGTGATTAAATCCGACGAGAACTCCAAAATTCGCTCAGTTAAAAAATTATCATTTAATACGATTGGTTTATGCAAATCATTCATTGAAATCTCCCTTAGCTTTCATAATTAAATCATCATGACACTATCCCTCAAGAAATAAAATTTAGTATACACTTTCAAATCATACCATTTTTTTACAAAAAAAGATAACGTTAGAAACACTTTTTTTTACTGAATTTTTTCAACGCTTTTTCCGCAAGTAATTTACAAAAATAAGAAATTATTTTCATTTATTGTTCATTCACACAGTATGTATAAACTGTGCGGTAATTAGAGCGGTAAAACCGCTTCGGCAGAATACTTCGCTTTCCATGGGCACGGCCTCAGCTTCTTCAGAAGCAAAAAGCGCTTCTTCAGGGATCTTCGGACTCGTGCTTTTC
>DKGO01000013.1 GCA_002453315.1 Caryophanales bacterium UBA6768
GGTACTAGGTGCCAGGGGTTCGAATCCTCTCGGGCGCGTTCTTTTTAAATGTATATGTGACAAGGATTACAGATATTTGTAATTTTCCCCACATTTATATTTTTATCAAAATTTCTAACCAAACTTCTAACGTTTAAAAACCACGTTTTTTAACAACAACATTATTTGAATCGTTTGAGTGTTTGTTTTTGTTTCTCCATTACTTTCATCATTTCCATATAATGATTTTCCAATGCCTCTTGCCACCATTTCCTGTATGCTAGGAATTTATACACGGGTAACAAAGCACCTTCAATTAAATTTGGAAATCAGATGATAATAAAATCATCTGCACAGAGCAATAGAGAGGTGAATGTCAAAATAACGGCTTGGTACAAAGGTGAATTATTTACAATTCAGCAGGGATCAGCAAATGATGTGTTGAATAAATAATTATACGGTGGCTTAAAAAGTCTGTTTTTAAAAATTAAAATAAAAAGAAGGCAGATTTTCCTGCCTTCCTTTTGTTAATAAATTGTCGTGAATATAAAAAACACTCATGTAAATTGCTGTGTTAATTATGGAGGTTAAAATATAATTTTCGTGAGTTCCTCCATGTATGGAACAGTATACTCCCATATAATTTAAAAGTAAAGTATTTTATATTACTATAATTAATTCTTATCTGAAATCAACAACCAATTACTCTCGGGTCGATTGATTAATCTTGCACAGTTATACGCCATATCCATTGTTAAAACTGTGTTAGCTATATATCTTTCTCCAACTCTTTCAACGGCAATAACAACGGTTTTTGTACCGAATACTTTAACTGGTATTAAAAACATAATTTTCTCACGATAAAATTGTGGAACTGGGATCCTATTATTTCTTTTTATTTTCTTAATTGTATAATCCAAAAAACCTTCAAAAACTATTCTTGCGATACTTTTATCCAATGTTTTTAATTCTTCCGGTAACCTATTGTAATTATCATCATAAAAATGGTCAAAATTTAATGATATCTCAACATTCGGATCAAAGTACAACTCGTTATAATCATCAAAATATGTAGCTATATCTGGCCTTTCAAGTGAGAGGTTAATAAATTTACGTTCATTTTCAGCATAAAATGTTTTAAAGTGCCAATAATTTGAAGTGGGGTCACTTTCATCGTAGTTATTTGACCTTTCAAAAACCCCAAGTATTTCATCTCCTTGTTTATTCATTAACCCGGTATTAAAAACGCTCATTGTTTCATCTTCATTGATAAATATTTTGTTTTGTTTAAAAACCCTATCAAATGTGTGGATTATATAATAAAAAATTACGGAAAAAGATTCCGAATTTGGTCGTTCATAATACCATTTTTCATCATCCGCTATAGTCGTTAAATATAAAAGTTTTTTATTAAACATTTCCCTACTGCCTAGACTTGAATATCTTTTAAGTAAATTTAAACTCTCTTTGTTGTTTAGATATTTATAACAATCAATTGTTATCATTTTCTTATCACTTCCCCTAACTATGATAATAATAAACTATTTTATGCCGGATAATACTATGTTTAAAATTAATACATCACGTTACTCTAGTCTATTATACTATGAATTTGTTATAAATTGAATAAAATTGTAATATATTGTAATAAACATATATTAATTTTCATGCTTCTTCATACTTAATCTAGCCTACCTAACGGGATGGGCCCAATCAGTTCTTTATACTGAAAATAATTTCAAAACATGATTCAACTTTATGTTCCTTATTTTTGATTTTACCAGCTGTATAATCACTTAATGTATTTTGTGTCTGTTTCTTTTTCTTATTTTATAATTAGTTTCTTTAATATCAGCCAATTTCAACTTAGTTTCTTGTTGTCTAGTTACACTATTGATGTCTCAATATAGTAATATAGTATACACCTAGGTACATTAATCGACATTTATATAATAATATAATAATCTCTTATAATTACCTTGATAACTCCCTAAATATTACTTTTGGAAAATGTTTTAACGGATATCATATTTCATTGAAATCGACTAAATCCCTTAACATATCATTTCACTTTAAACGTATAGTTTGATACAATTTGAAAAGAATTGGCATGACCTTAATTGGTACTAGGTGCCAGGGGTTCGAATCCTCTCGGGCGCGTTAAATAAAAATTTATTGGAATAAAATTGACATAAATTATCTAGGAAGCAAAGGAGGATGATGATGCTACGAGCGATAATGTTTGATTTAGACGATACGTTACTTTGGGATGAAAAAAGTGTCTCAGAAGCCTTTAAGGCAACATGCGATATCGCAGTTGAGCATTATAATATTGACCCCCTGCAGCTAGAAGAAAGTGTCAGGAGTGCAGCGAAAGAATTATATGAATCTTATGAAACGCATGATTTTACTAAAAAAATTGGTACAGGACCTTTTGAGGCTTTTTGGGCAACATATGATGATGAAGGAGAAGGTTTTTCTGAACTAAAAAAAATCGTCAATGAATATCGGATTGACTCATGGAATAAAGGTTTACAAGATTTAGATATCGAAAATAAATCACTGGCGATAACATTAGCCGAAGCATTTCCTGAAGAAAGAAAAAAGCATGTGTATTTATACGAAGAAACGATTGAAGTGTTAGAAAAACTAAAAGGTCACTATCAGTTACTTATGATAACAAATGGCTCGCCGAGCCTTCAACAATTAAAATTATCTATGTCACCTGAATTAGCACCATTCTTTGATTATATCGTAATTTCAGGCGATGTTGGTATTGGTAAACCAGATATGATTATATTTGAACAGGCGCTTCAGTTATTAAAGGTTGATAAAAGTGAAGCAATTATAATAGGTGATAATCCAAATACTGACATTTTAGGAGCATTAAAAATAGGGATGGATTCCATTTGGATTAACCATCACGATAAAAAACTAATTGATATTACCCCGACATATGAAGTGAAACGATTGCGGGAAATTTTACCAATCATCGATTCATTGTCAAAAGAATAACATGCCATTAAACATAATTTGAATTTTGAACATAAAAGTAACTATATAAAAAAGGATATACATACAAGGAAAGCCCCATTTTAATGGGGTTTCTTCATACAATCAATAAGTATAATATTTCGTTCACTAACCGATTCAATCACTTTCAAGGAGGAAATTCATTGGGCTGGACATATGTTTTTTTAGCAGCATTTGTCGAAATATTTTGGGTACTTGGCTTAAAATATTCAACCAATTTACTCATGTGGTCGGGGACAACCGTCGCCATTATTTTCAGTTTTTATTTCATTATTAAAGCATGTGAAGTACTACCCTCTGGGACAGTTTATGCAACATTTACGGGAAGTGGGGCAGCAGCGATTGCAACGATTGATTTTTTATGGTTAGGAGCCGAGTTCACAATCGGAAAGGCAATCTTTATTAGCTTAATCATTATCGGTGTTGTAGGGGTTCAACTAACGACAGTTCCGAAAAAGAATGGGGAAGAATCTTAATGGCATGGTTTTACTTAATCATAGCAAGCCTAGGAGAAATATTTGGAGTAGCAAGTATTAATTTATTTTTACAGAAAAAAAGTTTCCCTAGGATACTTCTCGTTATCATGACGTTTACATTTGGCTTCATCTTTTTAGCAATGGCGATGAAAGTCATCCCATTGGGAACAGCCTACGCTATATGGACTGGATTAGGAGCCACAGGGGCGGTACTATTCGGTATTTTATTTTTTAAGGAATCGGCCAGTGTGTGGCGTTTGCTTTTTATTAGTTGCATCATAAGTGGGGCCGTAGGATTGAAGTTCGTTAGTTAATAAGGAGTTTATTTATCAGAGGTTGTATTTCTCGTAATTTTAAAGGACATGGTCCTGTTGTAGTAATCATCTGTCGATTTTATCGAAAATTATTGCATCAAGAAGATTGTTGGGGGTAACCAATTGTTGTATTTAGTGGAAACTGTTACATCAAGAAGGTGGTTGAGGTAACCAATTGTCGATTTTGTCGAAAACTGTTGCATCAAGAAGTCGTTGAGGTAACCATTTGTTGTATTTAGTGGAAACTGTTACACCAAGAAGATCGTTGAGGTAACCAATTGTTGTATTTCAGTGGAAACTGTTACATCAAGAAGGTGGTTGAGGTAACCATTTGTTGTTTTTGGTGAAAACTATTACATCAAGAAGTCGTTGAGGTAACCATTTATCGATTTTATCGAAAACTGTTACATCAAGAAGGTCGTTGAGGTAACCATTTGTTGGATTTATCGAAAACTATTACATCAAGAAGGTCGTTGAGGTAACCATTTGTTGTTTTTGGTGAAAACTATTGCATCAAGAAGGTCGTTGAGGTAACCATTTGTTGTATTTAGTGAAAACTGTTACATCAAGAAGGTCGTTGAGGTAACCAATTGTCGATTTTGACGAAAACTGTTGCGTTAAGAGAACGGTTGAGGTAACCATTTGCCAATTTTGTCGAAAACTGTTGCATAAAGAAGACCTTTATAGGTAACCTTTTCAAGTATTACCTAATTCCACACCCCCCAAGCTAGTCATTCAATACCATTTATTAGCCATAACTGAAAAAAGGAATTGCCGCTGTCGACAATTTCCGCAATCTAGGAGGTCCCGAATAATTTTAATCATACAATTCCCAAGCTAATTTTAACGAATCAATGATATATTCTGCGATTTCCTCCACGTTAGCATTGTCCGTAATTAAACTAGAATTATGCTCTTTATACATACTTTTCCGTTCATTAAAAAGATCTTCAATATCCTCAATCGGTTTATTTTGTAAAATAGGACGACTATCAACGAGCATGTGTAACCGATCCTTCCATGAATCCCAAGAAATATCTAAATAAAATACGATATTATTGGCCAAACATTTTTCCCGTATTTCTTTCTGCAAAAAAGACCCACCACCTAAAGCGATAATTTTAAGAGGCTGTTCGCTATATTTAAAGATATATTCTTTTTCCTTTTTACGAAAAGTAGCTTCACCAAATTTTTCAAAAATTTCAGTCGTTGTCATGCCAAATTCTTTTTCAATTTCTTGGTCGATATCGACGAAATCTCGATACAATTTTTTGGCAACAAGTTGAGCAACGGTTGTTTTCCCAACCCCCATAAAGCCAATAAAAACAATACTTTTTTCGCGTAATGAAACGTTAACTACCATATTTTTCACCTTCATTATTTCAAAGAAAGCCCGCCATCGTATGACGGGCTTCTCTCCATTTTAAAATATCCCTTATTTAAACTGATTCCTCATACATCTTTTGGACTTTGTCTCTACCTGCTTCAATATGCGGATGAAATTGGATAGAAGCTGCATGACGTACAGCCTTGACTTCTTTCATTGCCTCATCAATTAAATCATCGATACTACTGTCATTGATAATTTTACGAACAATGGAGAATCCAGCAACTTTACCTTGTTCTCTAGCTACCTTTGAGCTCTCAATTCCAGTAATATTTCCGGCAACGAAAATGCCTTCCACTGGGGTGGCCATTTTTTCACTATGAACGGGCACATGGCCACCTAATTCCTCACTATATTGAAATGGACAGCCAGCAACAGATGCCAATTCAGCTAATGGATATAAGCCACCAGCAATACAGACGAAATCGACAGGAATAATTTCTTCACTACCTGGCACAACTTCCCCATCAGATGTCACTTTTACCATTGTCACGGATTCGACTTTATCTGTCCCATTAATTTCTTTGATAGCTTTACGTAAATGGATTGGCATGTCCCACATTTTGACCCCACCTCTTGGGAAAAATGTGACTGCAATATTTTGAACGAATTTCGCTTTGGCAAATTTACTGCCAAATTTAATAAATGCCGAAGGTGCCAAATGAGCTATCCGAACTAACCGTTCCATTACCTTTTTCGGGTGTGCCTGGTCTTCCGATACAGTATTTTTAACCGGTAATGCCATGCTATGTAAATCAACCCCAGCTAATTGTAGCTCTCTAGCAATCGCTGCTGACAACACATTAACCCCAACGACAACACCTTTGTCACCAACCTTCACACGATGAACATTGGTCATCACTTGAGCGGCCCCAATTGACATGACACCGGGTAATGTCCAACCAGGAATTGGTGCGGCTGACTCAGCTGCTCCTGTCGCAATTAATACATTTTTCGTAGGAAAAGTTCCTTTATTCGTATGTACCGCAAAATGTTCTTCCATTTTTTCAATATGATGAACAGACACACCACATTCAATAGGAGTATGTAAATCTTCAGCCTGATCTAGTAGTTTTTTTGTTTCCTCAATACCGTTCCACCATTCGCCATTTGGTTCCTCATGGAGCTGACCTAATAGTCTTCCCCCTGGCTTCGGAAACTCATCTAGTACTAAAACATCTAAATCATGTGTTCGACAAACGATAGAAGCGGCTAGACCCGCTGGTCCTGCTCCGATAATGACCACATCATTCATTGTTATTCCCTCGCTTTTCTTGCCATTCTTTAAATTCCTCATAAGTACGTGGAATTGGAACATCTTGTCCAGGTGCTAATGGATCTGGTTGCTGTTTTTCGGAATCAATGACCATATTTTCTGTAATAGGAGTTAAACAAGCCCTTACGTTGGAAACGTCATTAACCGTCACACGACACTCATAGCAATGTCCAATATTACAATAAATCCCACGGGGTGTACCTGAATGTTCATGATAACGTAACGTACGAACACCACTTGCTAACAATGCTGATGCAATGGTATCCCCCTCATAACCAACATATTTTGTTCCGTCGAATGTAAATGTCACTTCTTTACGATCAGGTAACTTGTCCAATACAGGATGATTATCAATACGTCTACTTGTCATCAATTGCACCCCCTAAATCCGTTAAGGCGATTGGCCGAACGGGAGGTTGAACTTTTAAAGGAATCTGATTAGTTGGATCTTCATTCGTTAATTCAGAAATCACCTTATCAACTGCTGGACGACACGTACGTCCACCACAAAAGCCCATTCCTGCTCTCGTTCTTAATTTTAGTTCACGGGCAGAACAATTATATTTTTCTGCAGTTTCTTGTAAATTTTTCAATGTAACCTCTTCACATCTGCATACTATCATATCTTGCATGTTGATTCCTCCTTACTATAAGTTAACATAAATA
>DKGO01000012.1 GCA_002453315.1 Caryophanales bacterium UBA6768
TTGAGCATAAGGGGATTTTTATGGATAAAAATAAACAAATAAAAAGTCAATTACCATTTAGGTTAAATATATTATTTTTTATTGTTTTTCTTTCATTTGCATTATTAATTCTTCAGCTTGGCATCGTACAAATTATTGAGGGGAAAAGTTATCAAACTGAAATAGACCGTACAATTGAGGATACGACAAAGATACCTGTACCGAGGGGCAAAATATATGACAGTAAACACCGACTAGTTGTCGATAATGAGGCAATGTACTCAATCACGTACACACCCCCAAAAAGGGTGCAAGCCATTGATAAATTAAAACTAGCCCAAAAATTAGTAAATTATATGAAAATGGATGATAAACATTTAAAACGAATTACAGATAGAAATAAACGTGAATATTGGTATTTAATAAATAAAGAAGAGGCTGTTAGCAGACTTTCAACGAAAGAAATAGAAGAATTGGATGATGTTGAACAATATGATTTAGCATTAAAACGAATTACCGAAGAAGAGATTGAACATTTTTCAGAAGAAGAATTACAGATTATTGCTATTAAACGGGAATTGGATAAAGCATATGCATTAACACCACAGGTAATTAAAAAAGACAATATACCTTATGAAGAATATGCACGTATTGCTGAAAATTTAAGTGAACTTCCCGGAATTAATGCTTCCATTGATTGGGATAGAAAGCTCGTTTCTGGAGAAGCATTACAATCCATTATTGGTTCCATTACGACGCAGGAACAGGGAATCCCTTTAGAAAAGGTAGATTACTATTTAAGTAGGGGATATAACCGAAATGATCGTGTAGGAAAAAATGGTCTTGAGTTACAATATGAAGATGTACTACGTGGCCGAAAAGAGCAAGTGAATTTTACAACGACAAAAGAGGGTAGGGTAATTGATTCTGAAATTATTGTTGAGGGTGAGCGTGGGAAGGATCTTGTTTTGACAATAGATTTAGAATTTCAAGAAAATGTGGATAAAATTGTAAGAGAAGAATTAAAAACGTTAAGGGGATTAAGTCCACATAGGAATCGACATGCCGAAGATGCGTTAGCAGTAGTAATGAATCCAAAAACTGGCGAAATTTTAGCATTAAGTGGCCAACATTATAATAAAGAAAATGATGAATATGAAAATGCACCTTTTAAAACTATTTATGATGCCCATTTACCAGGTTCATCTATTAAAGGGGCTACTATATATACTGGATTACATCATGGGGTCATTACACCCGGCCAAGTATTTTTTGATTCTCCCATCAATATTGCTGGATTAATCAAAGGGTCATATACGGGAGGAATTGGGTCTGTCAATGATATATCAGCACTAAAAAAATCGTCAAACGTATATATGTATTATGTCGCATTAAGAATAATTGGTGATTATCGTTATCCATTTCCAAGCGGGTCACCTGTAAGAAATTATGATTGGACCGAAATAATTGAAATGCGTAATGTGTTTCATCAATTTGGGTTAGGCATTGAAACAGGAATCGATTTTCCTACCGAGGGAATTGGGTTCGAAGGAACAAATCCAGATGCTGGTAATTTACTTGACTTTGCAATTGGTCAATACGAATCATTCACAACATTACAACTTGCACAATATATATCAACAATTGCTAATGATGGGATTCGTGTACAGCCTAAATTAGTAAATGAAGTGCGTTATCCAGGGAAAAATGATACTTTAAATTCGATTTACCGTAAACGGGAAACGAAAGTATTAAATTCCTTAGATACTGATAATGATTTTATTAAACGAATTCAAACCGGTTTTTGGCAGGCTTACAATGAAAGTGGTGGAACAGGATATCATTATTGGGCCAATAAGAAATATAATCCAGCAGGAAAAACTGGGACAGCTGAATCAAAGGTTAAAAATGAGAATGGCCAAATCGAAAACACATTAAATTTAGCCCTAGTTGGTTATGCTCCTTTTGATGATCCTGAAATAGCGTTTGCTGTTATTGCTCCAAATCTAGGTGATATAAGGGGACAACATCCGATACAACATATGATTGGTACCAGAATACTCGATTTGTATTTTGAAGATAAACATATTGAAGATTAATTTGACAGATTGCTAAGATATCATAAATAAATGGGAATTATCGTCAATTTAAAATTAAAAAAAGTGCCCCTTTGGAAAACATTACGTTTATATCTCAAAGGGGCACTTTTTAAATGTTAATTACCAGGATAAGTGGTAATAATTTCGGCTATTTCTTTAAAACTCATATCACTTGAAACAGTGAAGGTACCTATTTGAATGTAAGAACTATAGTTGTTATCATCAAGATACTTTTGGAATGCTTGTTTATCATCGATAATTCCATTATCCAATAATACATCAGCAACTTTTTGTGAAACGACATTTTCATCGGTTGTAAATGTATGCTTTTTAACTTCTTTTTCCTTGTCTTCTTCCTTTTTTTCATCTTGTTTCTTTAGTTCTTTCTCTTTTACATCTTCTTTATCTGTTTTTTCTGTTTCTCCATTATCTGTATCTTCATCAGCTTCATTCTTATCATTTTGATCTGTTTGGGCTTCCTTTTCCTCTTCCTGCTGTTTTAAAAAAGTAAAAGATAAATAATCGTCTTCAGATATTACCCGATAACCTTTTTCTTCGATTTGAGCAATTAATTCATCAGTTTCTAATTCAGTTTCAGTCACTTTAGAAGAAACAAAGAAAAAATAATACCCATATAGTAAAATAGAAGCAACTAGTAACCCAATAGAAAAAAATCTTAATGGTTGTCTCATGTTAATCTATTACTCCTAACTTTTGTGATTCAAAATAGTTTTCACATCATGCACTTTTAAACCTGTTTGTGTTGCTATTTCATCCATTGTCAGGCCATCGTCATTTAAGTGATATATCCTTTGAATTAACAGTGGTTTGTTCGCCAACATAGAAGAAATTTTTTTATCTTCTGAAATTTTTTGTTTTGAATTAACAGAAAAATCCTCAGTTAATAATTCTTCTTCTAAAATTTTGATTTTTTTCTTCATTTGATATGTATCTTGCATTGAAGAAATTGAAAATTGTTCAAATTGTTCTTCCAATTGATCAATTTTATCACTTATGTAATAGGAGCCTATAAATAGGACAATGGATACAATGATAAGTGTTATGAATATATAGAACATGTTTTTACCTCCATTCTTTTTATAGTATACTATGAAAACTATACATTTTCTAATGTAAAATATAAAGTATCCAAAATTGCTACATTCATTAAAATCTGCTATGCTATAAAAGGTTAAAACAAATTTCTAGTTGGAGGGAAGAAGATGCGTGTAAATATTACCTTAGCTTGTACTGAAACAGGTGATCGTAACTATATTACGAAAAAAAATAATCGTAATAACACAGAACGTATTAAATTAATGAAATATTGTCCACGATTAAGAAAACACACGTTGCATAGAGAGACCAAATAAATGATTAGAATAAAATTAAAAGTAAAATAAAAACCGAAATGGAATCAATATGTTATACATTTGATGTCATTCGGTTTTTTAATCTCTTAACTATTGAAAGAAACAATTTAATTTTATTATATAATATAAAAATGATTTCGTAACTGGCAAATTTTATCAGCATTAATTTCATTATTTTACTCACTATGATACATTATCTTTAAAGAATGATTGTTAATCAAGTGGAACTCGAAGGTGCGTGTTACCCAATGACAATTAAATCGGAAATTAGAGTAAACATTTTGAATCAATTGAAAATGTTAGACCCAATCGAAAAGAAACATATTGAAGAGAAAATGTATGAAATCATTTTTCAATCATCAATTTGGGAAAAAGCAAAAGTAATTGGCATTACTTGTTCACAGCCATTTGAATGGGATACATTACCTATTATTGAGAAAGTTTGGAAATTGAATAAAATAGTAGCTGTCCCTAAAAGTTCACCGATAGATAAACAATTGCAATTTTATCAGTTGACACATGTCAATGAACTAGTAAGAGGTTATGCTAACATATTAGAACCTGATATTGAAAAAACAACTAAAATTAGTAATCACGAGATTGACTTGCTTTTTGTACCGGGAATTGCCTTTGATAAATTAGGTTATCGGATTGGATTCGGTGGTGGTTATTATGACCGTTATTTGCAATACCAACAATTAAATACGGTTTCATTAGTTGCAAATTTTCAAATGGTGAAGAGAATTCCTATCAATGAATTCGATGTTCCTGTACAATATTTAGTTACAGAAACTAATTGGATTCATATAGAAAATGATAAAAAGAAAGATTGATGGGGGGATTATTGGTGCATATATCAGAACAATTTAACACCTATTATTTAGCCTATCGTTTAGTCCAACAAGATAAATTTCAAATACTGCATATGGATGCAAATCATGATGAGCTATGGTTAAATAAAAATGATCAAAAATCCTCATTAATTATTCGTATTATTCAACAGGGATTCAATTGGAAAAATCACTTAAAGAAAGATATTGCTTCTGTTTTTCAGCGGGTAGACAACATGAATCATGTATTTAATAGGAAAAATATTCAAATTTATAATATTTATGTAACTGAATTCCCACCTGTAGATGATTGGGAGGCTCTAAAAAAACCATTATTATTGAATTCAAAAAAATCATTATATATGAATATTTTTTATTTATCACAACAACAATTTACAGAGGAATATGGACGTTTATTAAACAAGTTAAATTCCACGATAGATGACGAATATCAACTACCTTCAGAACAAGACCAAATGAAATGGATGACCATATATAAACAGAGACTATCAAATCTATTATCGGCGAATAAAAAAAGAATTTCTTCGATTATTAATTTTGGTACACCACGGATTACCTATATCATTATACTAATAAATATATTTATGTTTTTAGCGATGTTATCTGTTGATAGTAGTATCCAAATTGATACATTAATTAAATTTGGAGCAAAAGAAAATTCATTAATTATAAATGGAGAATGGTGGCGAATAGTTTCAGCTACCATATTACATATAGGATTTATCCATTTAATAATTAATATGTTTGCCCTTTATTATTTAGGCTCTGCTGTTGAAAAAACTTTTGGTAACATACGATTTTTCATCATTTATTTAACTTCAGGTATTGGAGGGAGCATTGCTAGTTTTGCATTCCATACTAATGTATCCGCTGGGGCGTCAGGGGCATTATTTGGATTGTTTGGAGCATTATTATTTTTCACTATCATTTATAAATCATTGTTTTTTAAAACTATGGGGGGAAATTTACTATTAATTTTGTTAATCAACATTATTTTTGGAATGGCCATCCCATTAATAGATATAGGGGCACATTTAGGTGGGTTAGTGACTGGTTTCATAGTAGCAGGGGCCATTTATGTACCAAATAAAAAAAACATCATTATACAAGCTATAAGCATTTTCATCATATTAAGCGCATGTCTAATGATATTTTTTAAGGCAATTACATAATGGCAATGGGATAAATATATTATTCAGATTGTTTTGCTGTTGGTAATTGTTGCATTAGTTTTATTTTGTCATTAGCTATTTCATATAAAACAATTAAATGGGTATGATCACGAGCGATTAATATAACTGGCATTGCATGTTGTTTATTAACTTCTTCATTCATTAAGATAGTGACATAGTTTTGATACAATCCTTCCCACAGTTGTCCAATAATTTGTTCTGTTAGTGACATAGAAAAATGCCCTATTGGGTTTTCCTGGAAGTATATTAAATCTGATAGGGGTACTAGTTTGTAATCGGCTATATTTAAGTTATGATAACTTATCCAGGAATTCCATATTTCGGATAACTCATGATTAATTTTGTCATTTAATTCAGTTGCTATCTTTTCCTCATTTGTAGATTTTGGTGTGCGAAAAATAATTGGAATTTTATTTTTTGTTACATAATAAAGTTGATCAGTGGTCATTTTTTGAATACTTGAAATTGTTTCATCTTCCTGATGAATTTCCGCATGATGGAATGAAATGGCATTTAAATAAATCGGGTGGTTTATCTTAAAGTTTTTTCTTAATAAAATTTCTGCAACATTTTGCTTCCATTTTTGTTGAATACCTTTAAAGTATCCATTACCATAGAGTAATGAAATGTCTTGACGTAAAAAGGCTGGTTCATTACTAGTTGATTGTGTTTGCCAAACTATTTTATTTTTATTATTATTTGGTATGTAGGACATTGAAGTTTTTGCCCCTTCAAAATATTGCCACTCATTAATAGGGAAATATTTCACAGTTGGTTGAGACTTTTTATTCATTCCAGCTAAAACAAGTATTGCTACCCAAACAACAACGATAGAAATAATTAATTTTTTATACATTTTACTTCACCTCGAATCGTAATTCATTATATGTTAATATACATCCATTATGTCATGGGAGAAGAATCAATGAAAAATATGTATGACGTCCGACAGTTACTTAAAAAGTATGGTAGCTTTATATATACAGGGGACCAATGTCGTGATTTAGATTTGATTAAACATGAAGTGATTGCATTATATGAGGCGAATATTATTTCAATGAATGATTATAAACAAGCATTACTAATCATCCAACAAACATATCGATCACTTTCTAATTAAGTTTAATTTTTATTAATTTTGGGTATAGAAATGTCTTAGACAATGTTAATAGTTTTTAGGAGGATTTGCGATGTATTTAAAACAGAGAAGAATTCCACTTTTTATCCCAGTGGCATTTTTGTTTGGTTTAAAAACATATATCATCTATCGGTTTATATTCCAAATAGAATTAGATAATTCTCTCCAAGAAGTCATTTTATTGATTAACCCTTTTATTGTTTCTTTTATTTTTTTTGGCATTAGTTTGTGGATAAGGAAATCTTCGAGGAGAATTGCATTTTTGAAATATGGGGCATTATTTGGAACGATTATCATTTATATAAATTTAGTTTTTTACCGTTCTTTTACGGACTTCATCACTCTTCCACAATTATTTCAAGTAAATAATATGTCCGATTTGTCAAGTAGCGTTTTCTCTTTAGTTAAATGGTATGACATGTTGTTAATTGCGGATGTTGTTTTTATCTGGGTATTATGTAAGCGAATGGCTAAGAAAATGAACATGATTATTTTTGCGAGACGTCATAAGGCACTATTGCTTGTTATTTTTTTTATTTTACTTTCTACGAATCTATTGTTAGCGGAAATTTCACGTCCACAGTTGTTAACGAAAGGGTTTGATCGTGAATATTTAGTGAAAAACCTTGGGTTATTTTACTTTCATATTTATGATGTTGCCTTACAATCAAAAATGAGAACCCAACGGGTTCTAGCTGATGAAAATGGCTTAATGGAAATAAAGGAATACATTAAAGAAGAAGTAAGAAGTGGTCAAAAATCTGAACTATTCGGCGTAGCTAAAGATCGTAATATTATCTTTATATCCGCTGAGTCGATGCAAACATTTGTGATAGGTAATACCTTACATGGGAAGGAAATAACACCCTTTTTAAATCAATTAATAGAAGATGAGAATACTTTTTATTTTGAAAATTTTTATCACCAAACGGCGCAAGGGAAAACATCCGACTCTGAATTTATCACTGAAAATTCATTATATCCATTATCAGGGGGAGCAGTGTTTTTTACACATGCCCAAAATGAATATCATGCAATGCCAAAAATATTGAATCATCATGGTTATGAATCAGCGGTATTTCACGCTAATTCCAATAGTTTTTGGAATCGGAATCAAATTTACGAACAATTAAATATAGATTATTTTTTTGATAAGGAATATTATGAAGTAACAGATACAAATGAAGTAGGTTGGGGATTGAAGGATAAAGAATTTTTTATCCAGTCTATGCCATATTTAAGAAATTTAAATCATCCTTTTTACAGTAAATTTATCACCATCACGAACCACTTTCCCTTTGATTTAGAAGAAGGAGATAGGACGCTTGAACCTTATGATTCTAATTCAAATACGTTAAATAATTATTTTCCGACTGTACGATATACTGACGAAGCGATTGAACAGTTTTTTATTCAATTGAAGGCAGCTGGATTGTATGAAAACTCTGTTATTATTATCATGGGTGATCATGATGGGATTAGTGCGAATCATAATAAAGCAATGGCACAATATTTGGATAAGGAAGAAATTACACCATATGATTATATGCAGTTACAAAGGGTTCCTTTTTACATTCATATTCCAGGGATTAAAATAGGGAAGGTAATGTCTAGAGTAGCTGGCCAAGTTGATATTAAACCGACCATTTTACATTTGTTAGGGGTTGATACTGATCACGATATATATTTTGGTAATGACTTGTTTCACAATGATCGTAAAGGATTCATTGCACAAAGAAATGGAAGTTTTATAAGTGAGGATTTTGTTTATACTAGTGGAATCTGTTATGATCGTAAAACAGGGAACTTGCTAGCAAATGAAAATGAAACAAAAGACACATGGACACCTTGTACACCAATTAAAGAAGAGGTAGAACAAGAACTGTTATATTCTGATGAAATTATTTATGGGGATTTGTTTCGATTTATCGATTTTTATGATAAATAAAAATAACAATAAAATAAAAGACAGTCAGAAGGCATATTATTGCCTCTAGACCGTCTTTTTTATGTTATTATAAAGTACAAATGCCTAATTGTGTTAAGTCACAAATAATCGTCATAATTGAAAAGAAACCAAAACATAGGGCAGCAATTGCGGAAAAAGCAAGAGCAAAATAGTTTTTAATTTTAACTTGGCGAATGACAGACACTACTGATAGCAATGCGACGATTAAAAGTAAAGTAGCTAAAATCATATTAATTACTTCCTCCTTGTGAACGTGATAAAATAACAATAACATTAAAAATTTATGTAATTAAATATTTCAAATCTAACATTCATTTTATAATAATAGCGTTTGTTTGTCGAGTATTACCTATAATTATCATTATTAGAAAAGGAAAGTGAATCAACTATGAAAATTAAATCATTATCATTAGGACCATTGGGAACGAATTGTTACATAGTAAGTAAAGACAACCAATCATTAATTATTGACCCTGGTGGTGATGCCCATATCATCATAAAATATCTTTTTGAACAAAATTTAACACCGATTGCTATTTTATTAACACATGCCCATTTTGATCATATCGGTGCAGTCCATAAACTAAGAACAAATTTTGAAATTGATGTTTACTTGCATGAAGCGGAGAAAAACTGGCTTGAAAATCCAGATTTAAACCGTTCTATCTTATATTTCGGTGAATCAGGTAAAGTAATTACAAATCCACCTGAATATAGTTTACAAGAAGGGCATTTGGAAATTGGACCGTTTTTGATGGATGTTGTGCATACGCCGGGACATTCACCAGGTAGTGTAACATTTATTTTTAACGAACATTCCTTTATTGTAAGTGGGGATGTGCTATTCCATCATGGGATTGGCCGTACTGATTTACCGCAAGGAAGTTTGCCTCAATTAGCTGAGAGTATTACAAAATATATTTATAAATTACCTGATGAATTTACTGTATATCCTGGTCATGGGGTAGAGACGACTGTTGGTTATGAGAAAGTCTCAAATCCGTATACTCTTCAGTTTTCTTAGGCAAATATACTTCTTTTTTATGTTTGTAAACCTTAAACGAAAAAGGGACTAATCCAAACCAATGGTGACTAATCAAATTGTTGACTTTAAAGTTTGTCATTGTTTCAGTTTGTTCTCCTTCTAAAGAAGTGTCACGGACTTTTAAAGGTTTTTCAGCAAATGTCGATATTAAATATTTTAAATATTCATATTTGTCCATCATAATCATTCCTTTTCAAAATAGATAATCCTTATTATAGTATTCAACATGAAATTTTCTTTATCCATAAATTTTAAAAATAAAGAAGGATTTTGAGTTTTTGTGTCGAATAATGTTATTAGTGATTAAAATTTAATAGCAGAAAGGATGAAATAATGTTAGAAACC
>DKGO01000231.1 GCA_002453315.1 Caryophanales bacterium UBA6768
TGAAGCGGGACATGGTGCAATGCAATCTTCGTCGGTATTCATTGTTGCAATGCAACGATGAAGCCGACAGGTGAATAACAATCAAATCTTCAAGTCTGGCGGGTTGTCTGAGCAAAGCTCAGGTTCCCGACAGGCTGGTGGAACCTGCTTAATGACTTCTATGAAACTACAATGTGCTTCGCACGATGACCCGCTTCTGCTTTCAGTTTTACTCATTATTTGGAAGCGGGGCAGGGTGCAATGAAGAAGCTTGGAAATGCTTCGCATGATTTACCGATTGTGATAACTACATAGAATTACATCTAGTCACATTCGGTAAATGGTGTGGGTGGGATACAAGGATGAAATTCTTCAACACGTTCCATGTCAGAATACTTCTTTGGAGAGCTTCAAGCGTTCTGATATGGATGGTGTGGACGAGTAGGCCTGCAAATAAGTTGAGGAGCAGACATGGCGGGACGCGATGTCTGGTTACCAGTTCAATAAGATGAAGGAGGATTTTTTAAATGAGTAAAATAAAAATTTGTCTCGACCCAGGTCATGGGGGATCGGATCCTGGTGCAATAGCGAATGGGTTAAAAGAAAAAACCTTGCTTTAGATATAGCAAAACAAATCCGTTACTTGCTTATACAAAACTATGAAGTTGAGGTGAAAATGACACGGTCAAATGATAGATTCATAGAACTTTCGGATCGGGCAAAAATCGCCAATGATTGGGGAGCGGATTATTTTTTATCCATCCATATTAATGCTGGAGGGGGAAGCGGATTTGAGTCTTACATTCACGAATCCCAAAAACCATTAACGAAGAAACTACAACAAATAATTCATTCAGCCATTATGAATGAAATAGATGTACGTGATCGCGGGCAAAAAACAGCTAACTTTGCAGTCCTCAGAGAAACCAAAATGCCGGCACTTTTAACAGAAAACCTTTTTATTGATAATCGTTCCGAAATTGAAAAATTAAGTCTACCTTCATTTATTAAGAAAATAGCCCAAGGCCACGTAAATGGCTTACAAAAAGCGTTTAAATTGCAGCGGATTAGTGAGCCGGCATCATCCCAAAAGTCTACCAAAAAACCTAGGGAACTCTATCGTGTTTTTATAAATAATCGACAAATCGGAGCGTTTAAAGAAGAGGAAAACATCCTTAAGCATATTAAAGCCTTACTTGGTACAGCAGAAGAAATACGCTTGGAAAAAGTCAAGGTAAAAGGAGGTAACTAGTATGAGTCAATCCCACTTAACAGCGAGTATAAAAAAAATTGAGATAATAAATAAGGTAATAAAAGAAGAATGGCAACAGTCCATTCGTATTATTTTAGATGATATCGAATTGAATAATGAAACACTTGTAGACTTACGGCGCTTCCGTCCAGACGAAACCGTAAATGTCACTTTTGAAGCGGTACAGCTGGAATTGTTTAGTAATAAGATACCCATAAAAAAACAAACTAGTGGTGAAGTGATACTAGGAGATGACGAGGTTGTTCGCACTGACAATGACGAACTTATGATTATTGAAGAAGGAGAAGTTGAACTAGAAGAAAATGAATCTATTGAAAGAGAATTTAATTTTTAATTGGTTATAAACGAGCTTATAAGGAGGCTCGTTTTATTCGTAATCCTGTTATATTTGGTTATAATTAAGGCTAATATAGGAAACTCAATTTCCATACAACGATATTAAATGTTACTTTTCTACAAATTAAATTGCATTATAATATTCTTGGGCTTTAAAAAGTTATGGGTAAAAAGTTACAAACTAACGATCTAAAAGCGTGACTACTCTAATGGGGTTAAGCTTTTATTGATTATTAGTCGATTAATCAGAAGAACGGGTGAGAAGAATAGGTGGATTATATGGACATAGGAATATTGATGATACTTTATTGCAAAAGTGGATTTTAGAATGGGATGAAACAAAAGTTATCGATTATATTAGATCCATGGAAATGGAGGTAGACAGAGAATTAGAAAGGTATTTAATACAAACAGTCAGATCTGTTAAGCAAGTCACTTCTGAAAACTGGAGCGGAAGGAAAGGGTTTTTTTACGATTTTATACAAAGATATTTGAGTGATATTATGGTATATACTTATTTCTGTTCTAGCTCATCAACTATTTCTGTCGCTAATTATCATGAAGTATTGTTGGAACCATCAGATGCTTTTACTAAAAAAAGTCTCATCGAAGGGTATAAATATGTACAAAGGGGTGGTATTGATATATATCACAGAGATAAGCCTATTGGACATATTGGTGAGATGAGTACTCTCTTTTGGGATGCCTTTTATAAGCAGTATAGCGTGAACGATGGTGGTTCTATTGAATCAGCAAGAAATAGTGATAATGACTTTACGTTGCAAATATGGGATTCAAAATTAGTATCAACCCTTCATGATTTAGATGAGATTGTGGAAAAGGTTATTTACAATTGTTCGATTAATCTCGGGTTGAATTTTAGGAGGACGGTATTTGATAGGTTAGCAACAAATAAAGGAAACGCAAAGAATTTTAGCTTGAACTTGAAAAATTCAAGTATCGAAATAACACCAATGTATTACTATAACTTTGCCAACTATACTCCTATATCAAGACAAAAATATATTGCCTATTATCAAGTGATTGAATTTTTCTATATAAGAGCGATGAAAGAAGTGCAATCATCTGATACTAAAGAGTTGGACATTATTAAATACATAATAACTAAAGCAATAGATAAAGATTTAATTAAACAGTGGCTCAACCGTTCAAATGAACGATTAAGCTACTTTACTGAGGCAAATGAGTCTTACCCTTCAATAAGACCAATTGATTTAAATGACGATACCTTAATAACTTTGGTGAATCGTATATACTCTGTTAGGTGTTCTTTAATTCATTCCAAAGAAGCCCCAGGGAATTTTAACTTTATACCCAACCTGAATGATGACATTATAGAAAATGAAGTCCCTTTAATAAAGTTCGTCGCAATGAAGGTATTGGAAACATGGAGCTTTAGATTATGATAGGGAGGTCTGGGAAGCATTCAAATATTCGCTCTACTAATGGGCGTGAGATCATCTTGAGGTTAATTTTTCAGCCACTGTTTTTAAATAATAATCGGAGTGAAAATAATGGAAATCCTATCAATCATAATTTCAAGTTCTTTAGTCAGTGGAATTATAACTACATTTGTCATTCAGATTAACAAATATATAATAAATAGAAGAAATCATATTCATAACAAAAATTTACAGGTAAATAATTTTTTCAGAAATATAAGTAATAAGGAATTATTAACCCTGCTCAATGATTAGCATGATAGTTTATACAGACAGGAAGATGAAGAGTTAAAGATAGATGAAAAAACTTTATTAAGACGGACATTTTTTATGGTTCTGCGGAAACAATTAGAAGATTAAGCTTTTATCAATCATTTATATATAATGTGAATCATAAAAAAACTAGAAGTTCCGAGGAGTTTGCGAGGGGAGCAGTCCTTATATCAGGTATTATAGTATCTTTAAAAAAAGATTTTTCGAAAGAAGATGTATCTATAGAATATTTAATGAAAACTTATTTACCATGGTATGATGGAGAGTTTGCTAAAGATGTGAAAAAACATATAAAGTTATTAAACTATTAATTACAATTAAGATGGGAGTTTTGTATGAATCAAATCTATATGAAACGATCGTAATAGAGAGAACTATCTTATAGTTATTTACTTTTTTCGGTATATAAAAATTTACTCTATCAAAAGCATCTAAATTTTAAGGGTACTTGAAGTTAGAAGTGTGTATAACCCTCCACATCATTGAGATAAGCCTTAACAAAAAACAATCTGGTATTTTGTATTAATCTAACAGCCTGCAGAGAATCCATTTTAACAAAAGGCTAACTCTTAAAACCTCCAACTTTACAAAAGCAAATTAAATTTAAATTATCCATTATTTTTTAAATTTACTTCCTGACCGCTTCTGTAGCATCTTCATTTTTCCTTCAATACTTCTTCGTCTTTCATCAGTCAGCTTTTTATTAATAGATAGATTTTGAATTTGGTCATTTTCTATCACTAAATCAAACCAGTCGCCTTCTTTTGCATGAGCTGGGAGTTCCTCTATGTTTAAGACGAACTCTTTTCCAATTTCTTCAGCTAAGATCGTTCCATATTTCCCGTCTACAATTCGGTCTAAAACGCCCTCTGTTTTCATCATTAACCTCCCACACAAGCTAAATCTTGGTTTTGTATATCATTCATTCTACTTGGTCCTATACCACTTATCTTTTCGAGGTCTTGAACAGAATTATAAGGCCTTAGATTAATTAGGCTTTGCGCTCTACTTGGACCAATATGAATAATCTTTTGCACTTCTTCAAGACTGGCCGAATTAATGTCAATACAAGCATCATTTGAAGCTCTTTTTTTCTTTTTATTTGTTTTTCCTTGATTATTTGTTTGGCTACCTCCGCTACTTGCTAGAGTTACATTTCCGTCTTCTTTTGTTGTTATCGTATAGTCATTGCCATTTGTTTCGATAATAACTGTACCATGATCTTTAGTAGAATAGAGCTCTATTTTCATTTTTTGAAATCTATCGATCACGCTAGGACTAGGGTGTCCATATTGATTAGATTTTCCAACTGAGATGACAGCAACTTTTGGGCTGACTTCGTTAATAAAACCTTGAGTGCTTGATGTGTCTGAACCGTGGTGTCCAACTTTTAATATATCTGATTTAAGGGTTTCTCCTCTCGTTAACATGCCTTGCTCCGCTTCTTTTTCTGCATCACCAGCAAATAAAAATGTGACTGAGCCATACGTTAATCTCATCACAATTGAGCCATTATTCAGATGTCCATTAAGCGAGTGAGGACTGACGACTTCTATATGTAAGGGACCGATTTCATATTCTTCTCCAGCCCTAGGTTCATTATAGCCAACGTCGTTTGTCTCAATGGCATCAATGACCCTTTCAAAAACTTGAGATGTTGCGATATCGCCCGACATCCATACTTCATCTACATTAAATTCATTAATAATGTTGTCCATTTGTCCAATATGATCTGAATGGGGGTGAGTACCTACGAGTAAATCAATATCTCTTGTGCCCAACTGTTTTAAATAAGTAATTGCTCCATTTGAGTTCCAGTCACCACTATCGATTAAAATATTATAGTTACCGTTTTCGTCCGAAAATTCAAGTAAAGCAGCATCTGCCTGGCCAACATCGATAAAGTGGACTTTTAATGTTTCGAGATTTGTGTCAGTCGTATCTACTTTTTTTGCTTTTGCTTCATTATCAATTTTTTCTTCGTTATTATTTTCAACATCATTAATGAGTCCGTCATTATTTATGCCAGGGGTTCGCTCGTTGTTTTCCTGACATCCCACAGTAATTAACAACAATAAAACAAAGGTAGTCATCAACAATAGAGAACGTTTTCGAATTCGAATTGGTAGTTTGTGTGACTTTTGATTCCCTTCTACAGTGGAAGCAAATCCTATAATACCTATAAACTTGATAAAATTCACCATTTTTTTATCTTCCTTGTACCTTATTTAATATATGTTCAGAAGAATATAAAAACTCCTTATATTGAGTATAACGACTTAGATAAAGTTTATCTAATAAACTGAGATAAAAAAGAGTACATTCTGCATACAGTATTGAATAATGATGCATTTATATGTATAATTAAAATTAAGCCGGTGGGATACCTCCGGCTTTTTTTATTTCTTTTATACTGTCTGGATCAGCTCACCGGCCTAGAAGCTGCTCCGGACAATGTTTACTGATTATTCAGTTTATAGAAAGGGGGGAGTTTAATGGCAGTTAAAGATACAAAAAGTGCAAGGCTTAACCTTGTATACTACGAGGGTTCGGATGATGAAGGAAATGCAATTCTGAAGCGCTCTGGGTATGAGGTGAAAGTAGATGCACAACCTATTGATTTGCTTACTGTTGGTAGAGCCCTTGGTTCGCTGAGTGAATTTGATTTGTATGAACTTGGTCTGACTGAAACTAGCAAGCTTGATGATGCTGAATAAAACAGGGTTATAAATTAATAAAGATGGGAGGTGAACCACTTGGCAACAAAAACACTTGAACTACGATTTCAAAACTCTGAATCAAGATTAGTTACCATTCGCATCCCTAGTCCTAAAGAAGACCTTACGTCTTCTGAAATCTCAGGCGTTATGGATACAATCATTGCGACACCTATTTTTGTAGGGAATGCTCATGAGCTGGTACACAAGGTGAATGCAAGAGTTGTCTCTAGGGCGGTTGAGGAAATTGAGGTTGAATAATTTAATCATATA
>DKGO01000233.1 GCA_002453315.1 Caryophanales bacterium UBA6768
AGGGAAGGTTTGTTGCAAGGGAAAATGGAAGTTGCTCGGAAATTGCTATTGAAAGGTTCAGATATTAAAACGATTATGGAAATAACGAATTTGTCCAAAGAAGAAATTCAGAAGATAAAAGGAAATTTAGAATAATAGTTCAGGCGTGTCATTTTTATTTATTTACTCTGGGTAATCATCGTGTTTAGCCAATACGTTAAATGCTTGTTCTATACTATGAACAATTAAATTATGGAGAATTAGAGCTCCAGTGGGGGAGAATCTGATGCCAACTGCTGCTGATAAGTTGAGAAGGGAAGGTTTGTTGCAAGGGAGAGTTGAAGGAATTGCTGAAGGTGAAATTCAAGGCAGATACCTAGCAAAGATTGAAATAGCCAGGAAAATGCTACGAGCCAACTATGATGAAAGTGAAATTATGGAATATACCAATTTATCCAAGGAGGAAATACAGACAATTAGGGAACTTTAGCATGTGTCCATTTAAAATAAATCAACTTTATTCTTAATTTTTACGGATGTAAAGTTGCGTGTTAAATATAATGAAAAGTGAAGGTTATGTGTCATGAAAAAGGTTCGATTGCTTGTGCAGACGATGTATCGTGGGGACTTACTCCGAGCTGGTAAAGTGTATGAAGTTAGTGAGGAAACGGCGGAGAAATGGATTATTAGTCGGTTAGCTGAGGAAGTTGGGGATTCTGATTGAGTGATGGTTTGCCATTTATCCACGATATTAAAAATCCTAACGATAAATAGTGTTGGTGATGGAAATTTCACGGGCACTATTTTTTATTGTGAAAAATTATGTTGTTCTGAAAATCATAATATAGAATCCACCACTGACATAAAAAGCCCAAAAATTAGTCCCTTCCATTTTTGAAAGGGACTTTTATTTTACCGATCTGCATAAAATTTTTCTGCTTTTTCTAGGTAAATTTCGTCTTCTGGTCGTAGGTCGTACTCTTCTACGATGGCATCGACTGGACATACAGCGACACATGCACCACAGTCTATACATATGTCTGGATCTATATAAAATTGGTCAGGGCCTTCTTCGATACAGTCGACCGGGCAGACTGTCACGCATTCGCCTGACTTCTCAGTTTGGCAAGGTTCTAAAATTACAAAAGCCACTTAATGTTTACCCCCTTTGAATCTGAAAGTTGCTTTATGTATATTTTACATGAAATGGGCTGCTCTCGTAAACTATTTAGCTGTGAACAATGAATACTCAGCCTTTCTTCGTACTTTATTCTAAAAAAACCCATTAGTCTTTCGTTAGTTTTCTACTATATGTTGTTTTCCTAACACACTTCCCTTCACGGTGACATAACATAAAAGGGAATTGAGTCAGTTTAACAGTCACTACATCTAAAGGGTCGGATTGACATGATTTATTATTATATGAAGCTCCTGTCGATAGTCATTGCGGTTAGTTTGGATGGTTTTGGTGTTGGGATGACATATGGGATGCGAAAAATTAAGGTAACGATTTTTTCTTTGTTCATTATTATGTGTTGTTCTGGAGTGCTGGTACTTGTTGCGATGACCATTGGAGATTTTGTTTCTGGTTATATTTCGCCGGATGTGACAAAAGTGATCGGGAGTATGATTTTGATTTTTTTAGGTGTTTTTATGCTTGTTTCGATGTTTTCCAATGTAGAAAATGCGATATCGAAAAAAATCTTTGCCCATAATTCAATTTTAACAGCACCGGAAAATGTTGATAAGGATCGTTCAGGTACGATTCAATTTGGTGAGGCAATCGTTCTTGGTAGTGCCCTGGCAATGGACGCTTTTGGCGCAGGATTTGGAGCGGCGATGTTAGGCTACAAGGCAATTTTGACGGCTATTTTAATTGCCGTGATGAGTGGAGGATTTTTATTTACTGGGATGAAGGTTGGTTTTATTTTATCTCGGGTGAAAATTTTATCGAAATTAACTTTTTTGCCTCCGATTATTTTGATTAGCATCGGCTTGTACCACTTATTTTAATTTATATGGAATGGCATGAAAAAACCAAATGGCGTTTGTCATTTGGTTCATTTTTTCTATGTAGTTATTGGATTGCGAACATTATTTCCGCTTCACAGGCGACTTCACCATCAACTGTTGCAATGCCTTTTCCTTTGCCGATTGGTCCCTTCATTCGAATAATTTCTACTTCTAACTTAAGTTGATCCCCGGGTTTTACTTGACGTTTGAAACGGCATTTGTCAATTCCGGCTAGAAAGCCAATTTTACCTTTGTTCTTCTCCATGTTTAGTACGGAGATGGCCCCAACCTGGGCAAGTGCCTCTAGGACCAATACACCAGGCATGACTGGATATTCCGGGAAATGTCCTTGGAAAAACGGTTCGTTTGCCGTAACGTTTTTTAAACCGACAACCCGTTTTCCTTCCTCCATTTCTAGCACTTTATCGACGAGTAGAAATGGATATCGGTGGGGGATGATTTCCTTAATTTTTTCTACGTCTAACATTTGAAACCCTCTTTTCAAAAAAAAGAAATTTTAATCTAACTTGATAATATCAATAATATGCTGCCAGACTGATTTATCCAACACTTCTTTTGCTTCTTCCTGGCCAAGAATGCCGTAACCAAACATTAATCCTAAAACTAAGCTCCCCGCAAATAACAATAAAATGACGATGATTCGTAATATAATAGGGAATTTCCGCTTACGATATTTTATTTTCTTTTTTGATTTTGACGATGATTTTTCCTTTGATTCCGGTTCCTCTGGGCTAGTGTTAAATTTACTTCTTCTTTTCGACTGTCGATTTTCACTAGTGTCATCGGAATGAGTAGATCGTCGTCTTCTGGAGGGTGATTTTTTAGTCACCATCGTTTCAGTTGTATCATCAAATGAACTTCCAACCATTTCGTTTCACCTTAATTCTAAACTGCAAAAATTATTAGGATTACTTTCTCAAATTACGTTTTTACAGCTTTTTTTGTTCGAAAAATGTAATTTCAATTACTTTTTATTGATTTATATGATAAATAGTTCTGCCTATTTATTTATCGGCTATCTAATATTATTAATTAAACTTTGCATTTGATCGGCAGTTGAAATTGATCGAGCATTAAATTGATAAGCCCGTTGTGCCATCATCATTTGGGTCATTTGTTCCTCAATTTTCACATTGGACATTTCCAATACACCACTTTGCATAAGATTTTGACCTTGTGGTAACTGTACAATATCTGCCTGATTCAAACCTAATTCGGCTAAATTAGGAATACGTAAAAAATTGTCACCAACGGCTTCTAAAATTCTTGGTTGCGTAATTTCCGACACAGCAATCGTACCGACAATTTCCCGTTGACCATTACGGCTAACTATAACCGCCCCATTATCATTGATTTGTATATCCTCAATTTGCTCGCTTGCAAACTGAATCAGCCCATTAGCTCCATTAACAGGATGACCGTCCTTCGTAACGAGCATCAACACATTGTCACCAATAGGATTTAAATAAAATGAGCCATCTCGGGTTAATAAAATCTCCTCATCGTTGCCGTCTTGGACAATCACTTGGAAAAATTGCCGTTCATTTGTTAGCATAACATCCAATGAACGATCAGTACGTTGAGCAGAACCCATTTGAAAATTGTAATTGATCGATCCAAGCCTGCCACCAATGCCAACCCTAATTCCATCGGGCGTCAAACGATTTTCTAAATTCTCATTTGCAGTTAAATTATTAATATGCTGAGAAAGTAACGACGAAAATTCAGCATTCCTAGTCTTATAGCCAGGCGTTTGTAAATTGGACAAATTATGGCCAATTTGATCCAACTGCTGTTGTAAATGATACATCGATGTTGAAGCTTGTCCGAAAATTCGAAGTGACATCGGATTACCCTCCCTATTTATGGAAATAACTTAAATTTAACGCTCTTAAACCTGGGATAAGCACACATAAACCGGAATTTATCGCACATAAACTGCAAATGACCGCACATAAACCGGAATTTATCGCTCTTAAATTGGAATTTACCGCACATAAACTGCAAATGACCGCACATAAACCGGAATTTATCGCTCTTAAATTGGAATTTAACGCACATAAACCGGAATTTACCGCTCTTAAATTGGAATTTACCGCACATAAACCGGAAACCATCGCTCATAAACGTTGTTGGATCGCACATAAACGTTGCGGGTTCGCTCATAAATATTGTTGGATCGCACTTAAACCGGAATTTACCGCTCTTAAACCAAATTCACCGTACATAAATCGGAAACCATCGCTCATAAAGATTGCAGAACCGCACATAAACCGCAAATAACCGCACTTGAACCGGAATTTACCGCTCTTAAACAAAGTTTACCGCACATAAACCGGCAGTCCACAACTTTCTTTTACCCTAATCTTCCGATTTCATTTACTGCTCTGCCGAGGCTTTCGTCATAAATTTTTAATACTTGTTGATTTTGTTCGAAGGCTCGGTATGCTTGCATCATTTGTGTCATGGTTAATTGTGGGTCAACGTTTGATTGTTCGAGAAATCTCTGATGCACACTGAATGTTGCGTCTGCTATGTCTGGTGCTTCTGGTTGTGAGTCACCCTCGGGAATAAAGTAATTGTCTTCTCCTTTTACTAAATCGTTGCTGTTTGCGAAATAGACGATGCCTAACATGGTGTTCACGTTGTCGCCGATGATTTGTCCGTCTCTTGCAACGGTGAATTGATAGTTATTCGGCTGAATTGGGTTTCCGTTATTGTCTAGTACGTAGTATCCCTCGTTTGTTGTGAGAAATCCTTCGCCATCAAGTGTGAAGTTTCCGTTTCTTGTATACAGAATGTCGCCATTTTCATCTTCGACGGAAAACAATAGTGTTCCTGTTTCTTCTGGGAGGCTTCCGTCTGATATGGCAAGGTCGGTTGTCATGGATGTTTCTCGTAAAAATCCTTGGATAAAGTTAGGAATCGTTTCTTGTACATATACCCCTGTTGTTAAACTGCCTACCTGTCGATTTCCTAGTTTTTTTAACCCACGAATGGTTGGTATGGTTCGTGAATCAAGTTGGTGAATTAGCATTTCCGGAAACGATTTTACTGTAGTTTTGTCTGCCTTATAACCGGGTGTTGTCAAGTTTGCTAGGTTGTTCGATAGGGCTTCTTGTTGCCTTTGTTGTGCAATCATACCACTCGTTGCCGTGTATAAACCTCTTAACAATGTGATTCCCTCCTTGTGACGTTCCCCACTTTGATATCGGCAAAATTTTTCGATAATTAGCCTATTTTAACACTGCTCATTTTGTCAATGTCCTCAAGCATCATGCCTGTTCCTTTTGCTACTGCGTTCATTGGCTCATCGGCAATGAAAACAGGTACTCGTAGTTCATCGGCTAATAGTGTGTCAATTCCGTGAATCATAGCCCCTCCACCTGTTAAAATGACGCCTCGATCGATGATGTCAGCGGATAGTTCTGGTGGGGTTCTTTCAAGTACTGATTTTGCAGCTTGGACAATTAAATTGACTGTTTCCCGTAGTGCTTCTTCAATTTCATCAGATTCAATCGTAATAGTTTCCGGTAGTCCTGTCACGATATTACGGCCACGAATGTCCATTGTTTCGTTTCGTGAACCTTTAAACACTGTTCCTACTTCAATTTTTATATCTTCTGAAGTCCTGTCCCCAATGAGGAGTTTGTATTTTTGTTTAATGTATTGGAGAATGTCTTGATCAAAAGTGTCCCCAGCAAATTTAATTGATTCTGCTGTAACAATATCGCCCATTGATAGAACAGCAACGTCAGTCGTTCCGCCACCAATGTCGATGATCATGTTCCCGCTTGGTTGGAAAATATCCATTCCTGCACCAATAGCGGCCACTTTTGGTTCTTCCTCTAAATATACTTTTCTTCCGCCGGATTTTTCAGCGGCCTCTTTAATTGCTTTTTGTTCTACTTTAGTAATATTTGTCGGGCAGCAAATAAGCATTTTTGGTTTTGACAAAAATCCTCTTGCCTTAATTTTATTAATAAAATGTTTTAGCATTGCTTCCGTGACGTCAAAGTCAGCAATTACTCCATCTTTTAACGGCCGTATTGCTTCGATGTTACCTGGAGTCCGTCCCACCATACGATAGGCTTCATCACCAACAGCTAATACTCGGTCATTCACACGATCCATCGCAACAACTGCCGGCTCGTTTAGGACAATTCCTTTACCTTTAATATGAATCAGCACATTGGCTGTTCCTAAGTCAATTCCTATCTCTCTTGCAAACATGAAACTACAGTCCTCCCCATATGATCGAAAACATTTTTACGACCGTCTAAATAATATTCTTCTAACTTTACATTCTACCACAAAACGTTCCAATAAACTTCAAATTTATATGTTTTTTGTAAAATATCTATATTTTTTCACGATAAAAGTACATTGTGCTTATTGTAATTCAACATAATGGTCTATTTTTATTATAGAATATATTTTCACCTTGCAACGATATATCCATATCTTTTCAAAAGTTATCCTTTTAATTCATAAAAATAACCACCAAAATAGGTATTTGGTCCTTTGACAAGCTTTAGTTTTATGAATATAGTAAAAATACCTATTTACAAAAACAAGAATGATATTTGTAATTTATTAAGAATATATCATTCCTAAAATTTTAAGGAGAAAAAAATGAATAAAAACAAATTTTTTATGATTGGTGTGGGGCTTTTACTACTATTTTTGTTGGCTAGTTGCCTTGCTAAAGAGGCAGACAAGTCTGACGACCCCGATAAATCAGAGGTAGTAAATAGCGATTCTACTGATGACACCGACACCTTGGAGGTTGAAAAAGTAATTGTCGGGACAATGGAAAACGTGAAAGGCGATGTCCTAGTACTGGATGGGAATGGTAGTGGTATTGACGGGGCCGATGGCATGGAAATTGCCCAAGGTTGGGCTGTCAAAACGGGAAAAGATTCATCAGCATCAATAGAGTTTTCGTCAGATATGGTGGCATATGTTGGGGAAAATGCACATATAACTGTTGAGGAAACGGATGACAGCACTCAAATTTTGCTTACTCAGCATGCTGGGTTTATTTATCATGCCGGTCATCATGACAATTACCTTGTACAAACGGATTCTGCTGAAGTATCACCTGTGGGAACGCATTTCATGGTAGGGATAGACCCTCAAACTGGGGAAACTGCTATATTTGTTACGGCGGGAATTGTTTCCGCAAGAAATAACGAATCATCAGGTCAATCAGATGACCATGAAGGCCGTTTTGATATTTACCCTAACCAGTCGGCAAACACTTTTCCACCTAATGATGAGGATGACCCAACTAACGGGCCACCAATAAGTGTTATTGATTTAGAACAGTTAGTAAATGATATGGATGCCTCAATCATTGAGGCCTTACTCAGAAATAAAAATAAAATAGAAACGGAAAACGAGGCACTAATACAATCTATTCGAAATCAACTCGCTGAAGGAAATCCCCCACCCGGATTATCTGACATGTCTGAGAATGATCTCAATAATTTAAGAAATAATTTGGAGACCATCATTGCTGACATTGTCAATCAAGCTATTCAGCGCTCAATTATGTCAGAGGAAGAAGTTAGACAAATAATAGAGCAAATCAACCAATCCTCACCGGAAAGGCGTGACCTAGATGATTTTTTAGCTGACCTAGATGCAAGACAAGGGAGAGGTGCGTTGGAAGAGCAAAGAAGATTAGAACAACTAAGGGCTGAGCAACAAAGAAGAGCAGAACAAGCCCAGAACCAGCGGGATCGTCAAGCAGAATTGTCGGCGCAAATAGAACAACAAAAAGCGGAACGGCAAAGAGCGGAACAGCAAAGGGCGGCAAGGGAACGAGCGGATGCCATTGAAAGGCAACGTCAACTTGAGGCACAAAGACAATTGCTAGCACATAGGGGAGCAGGTCCGAGTGATGTGATCCTAAATAAGTTAAGTTACATGGGAAATAAAATTAGTGGAAATATCGATATTGGTAGAGCAAAAGACGAGAAATATATGTCGGAATATATTTTATACTGGGTTAATGATCAAAAAGACAAATTGAAAAAACTCGGTACTGTTAATAAGGAAAAAAGGGATTTAACATATTCCCTAGGGGTGGATGCTAACATACCAAAAGGGGCAACTGGAATTTTAGCGTTGGCTGCTAATAAAGAGAATGAATCGAAAGAAACAGCCTATCAACAACTATCTAAAATAAGTGGCAATATTTCCTTTTCAAAGCCAAGTGTCGGTGATGATTTAAAGTTTGTCATAAGAGTGACGCCAAAAGGTAATTCAGATAAACCTTTTGTTAAATTAATTGACTTGGTGGAAGGTAAGAAAACGTATGATTATGAAATATTAGCCAGCCCAGGAAAATATGATTTAGAATATGGATTTGTGCACGGGTCCATGACCGGTGGAGATGAAGGGGAAATTTATTTTAGTAAGAATAAACAAATTACTGTTGATAGAAACAAAAAGTTTGATATCGGGTATGAAGTGGTAAATATGAGGACCATGGGAAATGAGGAAATCCCTACCTATATTGATATTATGGGGGATGACTTTCACAATTTCAATGATGATGAAGATGGTCAAATTTGTACATTTGGATTAGGACCAGAATGGAAAAATCCATTTAACTGCGTTGCAAATAAGAACTTTTTTGAGCAGTGGTTCGAAACTTTTCATGCAAATATATCTGATGATCATAAATACTACGTCTTCTATCGTTTATCTGATAAAGATGCGTTTGATGGAAAAATAGTCTTCCTTACTTTCGAGGATATCCCTAATCCAGAATAAACACCAAAACCGTGGTTGACTTTCTTTAAAGTTTTCCACGGTTTTTCAATAAAATTCCACATTCATTTTCATTTTATTATTGGAAAAATCAATTGAAAGAGCAACATCAATCGCAATCAATCCAACCCGTATTAGTTCCCACTGGTAAAAACGAGTGAGTATGGAAATAATAACCACATACAATCGAAACTAAATCGGTTTTTACGTACGTAAAAACTACCCTATAAGAATTTATTTAATTACGCAAAATATGGTTTAGATGCTTTAATAATTGACATTTCACCGCTCATAAACTGGATTTAAACATCCCACGGCTTACAAGACCACTTCCTCTCCCGTGTTCAATGATTCCTCAATCGCCTCCAAAATCTCCATCGTGTAGATGACATCATCCAGCGGAATAATCGTATTTTCTTTCCGACCTCTGATACAATCCACAAAATAGGCTAATTCATTAGCAAAGGCATCACCATCATTGACTTGAACCACTTCAGCCCCCGCTTCATCATAATATACAAATTTTGTCTGACCATCATCGACACTTTCTATATTTTCCCCTGCTTCAACCCGAAAATCAACCGTCCCACGTTCCCCTAGCAACCTTAATGACATCGTAAACGGGAACGAGACAGGCATTCGGTGGGATGCTTCCACAAATGCTGTTGCCCCATTTTCAAAGCGCAATGTTGTCATGACATGCTCCCAGGCCCCATCGTTATTTTTGTGGCCGACGGCATAGACGGTGGCAACTTCCCCTTGTAAATAGGTCATAAAATCAATATCATGAATATGTAAGTCAAACAATGCCCCACCACTTTTGTGCGGATCCTGAAACCATTCACTCCATGTCGGCTTTTGCCCTAAACGTACGGCATGGACAATTTTCACATTGCTGTGTCCCATGACTTCTTTTATTTTCACATACTCGGGCCAAAAACGTAATACATGGCCAACATACAATTGAACGCCAGATTCCATCACTTCAGCCATCATTCGCCTGGCTGATTCCACTGATAACGATAACGGTTTTTCACAAAAAATATGTTTGCCTGCCCGAGCGGCATCTATGACAAATTTTTCATGTAAGTAGGTTGGAAGACAAATGTCGATGACATCGATTTCTTCATCATGTAATAACTTTTCATATGTTTCCACAAACGTGATATCATGCTCCCGGGCAAATTCCTGAACATCCTCATCCACTCGACTAACATCCCGCACATAAATAGATTTCACCCGACAGCCTTCAATTTGCCTGTACGCTTTTAGATGAGTTTTTCCAATAAATCCTAACCCGACTAAGCCAACAGTGACCATTCTCAAATCACCACCAAATTTTATTCCCAAACGGAACTTTTCAGCTGACTATCCCGTTCATGTCGTTCGATGGCAAGCTCGATTAACTGGGTGATTAACTCCGTATATTCGAGCCCACTCACTTCCCACAACTTAGGATACATGCTTATTTTCGTAAATCCGGGAAGGGTGTTGATTTCATTGACATACAACTTACCTTCATCGGTTAGGAAAAAATCTACACGTGCCAATCCTTCACATTGTAATGTTTTAAATGCTTCAATTGCTGTTTGTTGCACAAGGTTAATTTCATCATCTGTTAAATCTGCTGGCACCGCCAAATCAGCACCTTTTTCATCAATATATTTTGATTCATACGAATAAAAAGCCGTATTCGGTAAAACTTCCCCCGGGAGAGATGCCCGTGGATTTTCATTACCTAAAACGGAACATTCGATTTCACGCCCGTTGATACATTCTTCGATGACTATTTTTTGATCATATTGAAAAGCATCATCAACGGCAGCGGTAAATTCCGCTTCTGTCTCGACCTTATTGACGCCAACAGAGGAACCTTGATTCGCTGGTTTTATAAACAGTGGTGTACCAAGTTCTTGCTCAATGGTTACAAAATCTATTTCAGCACGATGTCGTTTTGAAAATACAACCCCTTTTGCGACGTTAATGCCAGCAATTTTCAGTAGTTTTTTTGCAATATCTTTATCCATACAAATCGCACTACTAAGTACACTTGGACCAACAAATGGCAAGTCGGTTAAACGCAACATTCCTTGGAGGCTCCCATCTTCGCCCAATGTGCCATGAACGATGGGAAAAATGACATCGAGTTGATCTAGGTTTTCCGCTGAATTAGCATGGATCACCGGTGTTTCTTTTGCCCCCGGAACGACTGCAATTGGGTCAATTGATTGATTTAATTTTATTAATTTTGGATTATCAGCATTGACTAAATAATTTGATTGCTCATTTAATTGCCAACGGCCTTCTTTGTTAATAGCGATTAAGACGGGGGAAAATTTCTCCTTGTCCATCGCTTCAATAATATTTTTTGCTGACTGCAAGGACACTTCGTGTTCAGCAGATTTCCCTCCAAATATGATACCGACTTTTAATTTCTCCATTTGGGTTCCTCCTAATACTTTGTAAAAAATTTGTTTTAATTTCATTCCAAATTAGAAATAGTATTAATCCTATAATGCTGTAATCATTTAGTGAAAATGACAAAATGGATAATTTCATTCAGTTTTTATCGTATGAAAGTTAATTCAATGGTTTCCTACTACCAGTTAATGTCGCCACTAAGGGTACAGACATCACGAAAGATTTTCCTACTACCAGTTAATGCCGCACTAAGAATGTTATCATCAGGCAAGATTTCCCCACCAAAAGCCACCCTTTAGTATTTTAATTGGAATTTTACCTATTCATAGTTTATCATATCGACGTAAAAACGACTATTCACATTTAAATTAATTCACTAAAAATTCCCTCCGTGCGAAACGAAGGGGGACTAATTCTTTATTCGATCCTATCACACTTCCCTACAAACGAAGGGGTGGAATTCTATTAATCGTCACCATCTGAATCATCTGATAAACAAGATTCCCTACAAATAACCATTCAATACTACTACGCTTCCCCACGCTAAAAGGGGTCAGATTTTCTGAATCGAATCAACTCTATTTATTTTGTCGTTCTAGTTTGTACTTCTGGCGTGTCGCTTCCCCCCCTCGTAAATGACGAATCGATTTGTGATAGTCAAGAATTTCTTTTACTTCTTTCGCAAGCGTTGCGTTTATCTCTGGTAAACGCTCAGTTAAATCTTTATGAACTGTGCTTTTTGAGACACCAAAATCTTTCGCTATCATGCGGACGGTTTTTCTCGTACTAACGACATAGTTTCCGATCCTGATAGTCCTTTCTTTGATGTAATCATGCACATCGTTCGCCTCCCCTTAAGTTGATTTCCGAGGTGATAAGTGGGACAGGGTGTGGCGTTCTCATATTCCGAAATGTTTGTCTTTTTATGATCATGCTTTTCGTTTTAGTATAAAATCTATCATGTATCCCTCATCTACTTGTCAACAAGTTTCGTTTGCTAGTATCTATCTAGATGATCCTCTGGAAAATTTTCGTTGGCTATAGCAACAACTTAAATTGTATAAGCAAAATTCACATTTCGCGATTATTAAATTTTAAAAAAGATTCCTACGATAAAATGATCCAGCTTTAGACAAATGTAATGAATTAAAATTTTTCCTCCAATTTCTAAGCACCTCAGATGTGATTCAATTACCCATTCATCTAAGTTTATTATTTGCACCATTAAATTATGAATATTTTGTCATTTAAATCATCCAGGCTTAATTATGAGCAAAAAAATAGCCCCTTTCAAGGGCTAATAAACCGTATTAATTTTTGCATAGAGCTATAAATCAGTCTTCCTCATTTCCATCCTTTTCATCGAATGGATTCGGATTTGGGACTGGTTTATCCTGCTTCGGCTTGTCTGATTCCCCGTCTTCATCTTCATCGTCAGCTGATTTTTTGTCATCATCTGAGTCTGAATCTTCACCTTCATCTGGTTCAGATGGGACAGTTTCACCATCAAACTGCTCTAGCATAGCAACTGATTTGTTGAAGAAATCCTCTGGATTTACTTCTGTGTCGCCTTTACGCATTTCAAAATGGACGTGAATACCATTTTCCTGGCCAAACAGGCTCTTCCCAGCTGTTCCTATTTTGGCACCTTGTTTTAATTTTGTTCCGACGGTTACATCGACATCATCTAGACTAGCATAATACGTCGTAATGTCTTTGCCATGCTCCATGACAACTACATTTCCATTTAATGGGTCTGGCTTCACTTCCTTAACCGTACCACTTAATGATGCAACAACATCGAACGTTTCACCATCCACTGTTGCAATATCGATCCCTTTACTTTGATAATAGCGATCATTGTAAAGGATGAGTCCGTCCTCTTTGTCTGCCTCGTCTGCATCGTAATCGAAAAATTTAGTGACTATTTCTGTTTGCACGTTATCTGCTACAGGCATTTTAATTGTTTCTTTTTGCTGAATGACGGCTTCAATTTCATCTTCAAATGGATCATCTTGCAAATTATCTGCTTGATTGAACTCTTCCATTCCTTCTGATAGTTTACGTTCTATACTTTGATACCATAAAACTGCTGTAAGAAGAAAAGCGGCTAACATAATATATAATGCTGGGAAAATCCACTTCTTCCTAAAAATTCGAGTCCATCTGTTTTTGGATTCGTTTGGAAAGTTTCCTTTCATTTGTTCATCACCTCATTTGCCATTGTGAACAAACAATTGGAAAAATATACATGTTAGTAGCGTTTTATCTTAATTTACGCCGTGGAATCCGCTTTTTCACAATTTTTCCCCTTAAATGGTCGAAGAAATCTTGACCTTGCACCAATAAAATTTAATCACCTTTTTCCAAATAGGCATTCATAGACTTTGCTTGTAATGTATAAAATAAGTAGGCACCTAACCAAAAAATCGCATAGACGACCGTAAACAATAAGACGCCAAGTCCTATATACAATGGAGTAAACGGAATCCATCCTACCGGAATGGCAATACAGTAGTAAATCAATAGGGATAGACAATAATGGATCAGCGTTTTTTTCAATGGACTCCAAAGATGACTTTCTAAAATAAATGATGAGAGGCCAAAGTAAACACCGATGATGAGGCTCCCAAGCATATTCGTCCATATTTCATTGACAGTTGCTTCAACAGTTAACAGTTTCATAATGGTTAGTGCGATAAAAGTGGCTATTCCACTAAAGGCGATGCCAATCATGCTCCTTTTCAAAATTTCACCCATCATTGCTTTGACCTCCTATTTGTAAAAGTTCCTTCACTTTTTTCACAAAATTTCTTGTAATGTATTCCTTGTTGCCTGAGTGGAAGTACACACAAAGGTTGCCGTTAAAAGATAACTCAAATCGCTGAATATTGGTTAAATTCCCAATGACTGATTTAGAAAATCTCGTAAACCGATATGGGGATAATATTTCTTCAATTTCGTATAGTTTCATTTTTACTTCTATTTTCCTTTGATTAACGGCTGCATAGGTTTTTCTATTTTCCGCGAACACATAATCAATATCCTTTGGTTCTAACAAGATGGTTTGATCTTCATCCACACCAAATATACGGGCAACCTCACGTTTTTTGATGAATTGAACAATCTCTTCCAATTGCTCTGTCCATTCCCCAGTTTTAATGGTAATGGAAGTTTCCTTAATTTGATCATCGATTGAAATAGTTACTTTCAACGGCGTCCCCCCTCTGTTAAATCACCATTAGCCTTTTGCCCTCTGTAAAAACTTTGGATAATAGAGTAACGAAATAATAAAGGCCACTGAGCCAAATATAAACAAAATTAAACAAGCCATTAAAAAATCCTCTATCATTAGTGTACCATTCATCGCTTCACGAAAACCTAAATGACCCCAATATTGTGGAAAAAACTTTGCTATTGATTGTAGGAAATTTGGCATCATGTCAAGTGGGACCCATAATCCTCCTATGAACGCTCCCCCTAGGGCAATGATTTGGGTCAATGCAATTCCCATGTTTTCTGTTTTAACGATTAAGGCGATTAATAAACCAATACCTGTTGTCGAAAAGGATAACATAATCGATAGACTGGCAATCAATATCGGTTGCTCAAACGGAATTTGGTAGACAATTTTTCCAAAAGATAATAGCACGATAATTTGGATTAAAACGATGATCATATAGGGAATCCATTTCCCCAAAAGGTAACTCCGTGTCCGCAAGGGTGTACTGGCAAGTCTAGCGATCATTCCAGAATCACTATCTTTTAAAAAACTAGTGACTATGGAAATAATGATAAAGAAAACAAACATCACAGTATACCCCGGAACAATCGATATCGTTATTTCTCGTTTTGTTGCTCCATCTACACCCGATGTAAAGACAGCAATAAATAGTACCGTAAAAATGATCGGCAAAAAGATCATCCAAAATAATAACCCTTTATCTTGGACGTTTTTCTTTAGTTCTAATCGTAACATCGCCTTCATACACTTTTTCCTCCTAATCGTTGATTTGGATGATCTCGCAATTCACTGCCAGTTAATTTAAAAAAGATATCTTCCAAACTAGGCTGTAATAACTCTAGTCGCTTCATTTGCCATGCATTTTCTTCACACATTCCGATGATTGCCTTCATCATATGAAGGGGATTGTCTCCTGACATGAGGTATCCTTGTTGATGTGATGATAAATTACCTATTTCCCCTAATTGAGATGGCGGTACATCATCTCCTTGGATAAATACAGCGGATTCCCCGTGTTTTTTCAGTAATGTATCGACCTTCCCATCCTCAATCAATTCCCCATTATCGAAAAAAGCAATACTGTCACATAGTTGTTCCACTTCTTCCATATAGTGACTCGCATATAAAATCGTACAAGACTTTTCTCTTAACTGATGAATTAAATGAAAGATAAACTGTCTTGATTGTGGGTCAATCCCAACTGTCGGTTCATCTAAAATAAGTAATGTAGGTTGATTAATTAAGGCACAACCTATATTAAGACGTCGCTTCATCCCACCCGAGAAGTTCTTCACTTTATCTTTGCCTCGATTCGTTAGCCCGATATCTTCCAATACTTCTTTCATTCTTTCGTGAAGCTCACTCCCTTTTAATCCATACAATTCACCAAAAAATTGCAAATTGCTGATCGCTGATAAAGAGGGTTCCAAACAAATTTCTTGAGGAACATAACCTATCGTTACTTTTTCCTCAAACGTTACTTCTCCTGAATAGTCAGGCAAAATCGAAGCAACGATTTTCAGAAAGGTTGTTTTACCTGCCCCGTTAGGACCAACAATCCCATAACAACTTCCTTTCGGGATTGTTAATGAAATATTGTTAACAGCCTTTCGTTTCCCATAATTTTTTTCTACGTTTTTTATGGATAACATTTCTATCACCACCTGTATAAGATGATGCCATATGATGGAGGGATATTGTTTCATCATGGCATAACATGCACCATTGCCAACATAAGATGCTGGGAAAATTGCCTGAAAATCCCTCTGCTTCAATTGGAATTTTGACAACATGAAAAATCCCTACTTAACTTGCAAGGTAGGGATCCTTTTCTAAAACCTTTATTTCGCCATGACTGTTTGTGTTAGCTCTCCAATGTTTTCCAACGTCACTCCTTGATAATAGTATAATAAAATATCTTCATACGTTTTTCCTTCTTTCGCCATGCCATCTGCACCATGCTGGCTCATCCCAACCCCATGACCATACCCTTTCGTTGTAAAAATAAAATGATCATTTTGTTGTTCTACCGTGAAATCATTCGAACGTAACCCGAGCTTTTCCCGGACCTCCCGTCCAGTCAATGTCGTGTCATTTATTTTCAATTTACGGACTCGATTGCTTTCTGTCCTTTCAATCCCCATGGAAGCCTCTACCCCAGAAGATACGGAAACATTTAATTTATTAGCCACTTCGTCTGTCGCAAAAATTTTCTGTTCGATAAAACCCGGCACTTCCTCATCCCACTTACTTTCGACACTTTTTAGATACGGTAATTCACTTCCCCAGTAATCTTCCGCATTTTCTGTAAAGCCATTACTCATCGAGAAAAAAGTCGGGGTAATTGGGGTTTTCTCATACGTAATAATCTTGTTCGCTGTTTCAGTGACTGCCTGTTGAATTTTTTCTTTTTTCCATTGATAATCTTTCCCCCAAATACTCTTTAACTCATCATCATTTTTATACACTTGATGTTTTGTCGAATCTGTGATGACGGTGTTTTCATCCCCCTGTTGAATTAAGTGTTGTACGACATATGTCCGGGCGGCAACAGCCTGTGCTTTCAAAGCTTCTAATTCAAATGAGGCGGGCATTTCTGAAGCGACGACAGAGTAGACATACTTTTCTAAAGGAATTTTTTCTATTTCGTTCGTTTCCGATCGTTTGACAGATACTTCGATTGTAGCGAAATTTTGCTCTGCTTCCGTTGTCGATGCTGATTGGAATGCTTCTTCTGTCTCCATTTCTAAGTTACCGGATTCACTTTTTTTGGGGAGCATGACGATCAATGTCGGGATACAAATCATCAAAAAAAGTAAACAAACGGCACTCCAAATGACTATTTTCCAGTTAACTAAACTTGGTGGCTTACGTGTGTGTCGGCTTTTTAATATTTTCTTTCTATATTTACTATAGTTAATCGCTCTCCCTCCTTTTTCTATCTATCATAATATATACATGAACGTTAATTGATAGAACCAAAATCTATTAACAATATTTTATTTTATTCCGGGTTCAATAATGAGTTGTCGATGTTTTGTCGATAATTTAGCGTGGGCTCCAATGGGGATGGCGAAGTTTGGAAATGTATGACCAATTTTGAAACCCGATACGACAGGAATGTGTAGGTCTTGAAAGTAGTGTAAAAAAACGTTTTGGAGGTCCGTGTCACGTTGTTGATTTGCTTTAGCATCTGACGGTTGTTCATCTTTTTCGTTGCTGTCGTTTTTCTCATAGACGCCTTCATGATGGCGATAATCCTTTGGCACTTGATCATGGAAATGTCCAATGACAACACCAGTTAACTCCTTTAATTTATTCGTTTGCTTTAATTGATTTAACATCCGATCAATTTTATAAACCTCTTCATCAATATCTTCTATTAATAAAATTTTTCCCGCTAAATCAATTTCATATGGTGTGCCAATCGAGCTCATGATGACCGTTAAATTCCCACCGACAATTCTTCCTGTTGCCTCACCCTCTAGGAGTACGTTTAACGGGGCAATCGATTCATCGTACGTTCTTAGTGCAGGGTCAAAAAGTTGGTTAAATTGTTGTTTTGTAAGGTTATCGTTTTGATGGTCATGTATACTCGACATCATCGGTCCATGAAAGACAATTAACTGAGCCTGTTGAAAAATCGTGTTCAGTAAAAATGTCGTATCACTGAACCCCCAAATGATTTTAGGATGCTGACGAATTAGGTCAATCTTTAATAGAGGAGTAATTCTCGCAGTCCCATAACCACCTCTAGCAAAAAATATTGCTTTTACCTTTTCATCTTTTATTAATGTATGGAAATCTTCGATTCTCTGTTCGTCTGTCCCAGCTAAGTAATCATTTTTTTCATATACATTTTTTGCCAAAATGACTTGAAGGCCGATGCTTTGTAAAAATTCAATTGGTTTTTCCAGCAATTTTTTATTTACTGGACTAGCAGGGGCACAAATGGCGACGACATCGTTTTCTCGGAGCATGTTCGGATAAAGCATTAAATCATCACCTCTTTTATATGTTAGAAAATTTTTCCCAAATAAAAAACAGATAGAACGTTATTCATTCCATCTGTCTATCATTCAGTATATGTTAAAATTGTTCAATGTATGACTTTCCAATCGATTACTGTCTTTTACTTTAGGATTAATCGTTTTATTTTTGCAACGGCATTGCATCTGGTTCACATTTCAAATTTCTGCAACAGCTTTTGCTTTAAAGTCAATCGGGATGACTTTATCATGATTGATGTTCTCTGCTTTTTCTAGCTCTTCTTGCTCTTCCTTCGTTTTAACACGTTCAATATTGGCACCTAATGTTTGTAATTTTTCAGTGAAGTTGACGTAGCCACGGTCTAGATGATACACTGACGACATTTCCGTCGTTCCTTCTGCACAAAGGGCTGCTAAAATTAAGGCTGCTGAAGCGCGTAAATCTGTCGCTTGAACTTGTGCGCCTTTCAATTGTGAATTTCCTTCCACAAAAACACTCTGCCCTTCAATTTTTATATTCGCATTCATCCGCAAAAATTCCGCAACATGCATGAAACGATTTTCAAAAACTGTTTCGGTAATGACACTCGTACCTTCAGCTAACAACATTGCAACCATCATTTGTGCTTGCATATCTGTTGGAAACCCTGGATGTGGCAAGGTTTTTATGTCGGTTGATTTTAAAGGCTCAGGGGCTGTCACTTGAACACCATTATCATACTCATCAATTTTAACGCCCATTTCCCTTAGCTTGGCGATGACCGGTCGTAAATGTTCCGTTAAAACATTTTCAACAAAAACGTCTCCACCTGTCACTGCTGCTGCTACCATAAAGGTGCCTGCTTCAATTCGATCGGGAATAATTGTATGTTCAACACCGTGCAATTTTTCAACACCTTGAATGCGGATCGTCTCTGTCCCTGCACCGACGATATCTGCTCCCATTTTATTTAAGTAATTAGCAAGATCGACAATTTCTGGCTCTTTGGCACAGTTTTCAATCACTGTTTTGCCTTCTGCCAAGGCTGCCGCCATCATAATATTTTCCGTCGCACCAACACTTGCCATATCTAAATAAATCGTGCTACCTTGTAAACGATTGGCTACTTTTGCTTCTACATATCCGTTTCCTGTGACAATTTCGGCGCCCATCGCCTCTAGTCCTTTTAAATGAAGATCAATTGGTCGCGTCCCGATGGCACATCCACCTGGAAGGGCGACTTTTGCATAACCGAAACGGGCTAACAATGGACCTAACACTAAAATCGACGCACGCATTTTCCGAACATATTCAAATGGTGCCTCTGTCGCCAATTGGTTTGTCGCATCAATAGTGACTTGATTGTTTACGAATTGGACATCAGCATGTAAGTTTCGTAACACTTCATTAATTGTTATAACATCATCTAAAGCCGGAACATCTAAGATAACACTTTTTCCTTCACTAGCCATTAAACTAGCTGCTAAAACAGGAAGTACGGCATTTTTTGCGCCTTCCACTTTAACTCTTCCAGATAACCTTTCTCCACCTTGAATGACTATTTTTTCCATCTGCTTAAATTCTCCTTCAAATACTGTTCCATATATTCATATTCATTTGCTTAGTATGTCGTTACTCGAATGATTTGTCCAAATTTTAGAAAAATGTTGTGTTTAATTTTATGTAATCGTATAAAATATGAATTTATTTGGTTTTGGTATATTTTATCGTTAAAATTAGGTTTTACTTGAGGTATTTTTTTAAATTATCCTTTTTATTATATCACTATTAATAGAAGACATTCAAGTGTATATTTTATATCGTTTTTATGGTGTTTTTTTATGTTCAAATATCGTCGTTTTATATGGGGGTTTTTACCACATTGTTAAAACAAATAGATTAAATCTTGTGACCATTGAATGATATCTAGCACAAAATTACTTACTGTCGTTCCAATGGCGATCGTTAAAATAATTAATAATAGCCTAGCCTCGTTTACTTTATTTTTACGAATGAAAAAATCAAGATTAATACTTTGAATAGCAATCCATGTCACGTAAATGAAAAAAATGTGTGACACTAAACTTATGATTGCAGTATAGCCAATCGTCATCATTTTATCACCTAATTTTTTAACAGTCTTACTGTTAAGATGACATGAAAATGACCCTTTGTCAATGAATGTTATCTAATGAAACGGTAAAGACTTTCCAATGGTTAAATTGGCTTTTATTTTAAATTATTTACTTGGATTTCCAAATGCTTAGGGGATGGTTTTGGTTTTTTTTGAGTCTAAATTGAAAAATTCAATTGATGGAGGGATTCACATTTGGATTTGGATAGAGAAGAATCAAAACTTAAATTATCTAAAGATTTTCGTCATGGTAATTCAATTTATCAAGGGTTGTTCTATATATATAATGCTATTGGAGAAAATTTTACTTACCTCTTTAATGGTAATTAAATTTAACTAACGTTTCCTTCTTTTAAATAAAAGACTGTTGAAATTCCCTGTGGAATTAAAACTCACCCATCTGTCTAATACTGATGATATTAAAAAATAACTAGATATACAAAATGTAAATATTTCTTTTGGGGAAAACTCTGTCTCCGAAGAACACGAGAGAATAAAGTGTACTTTCAGATGTTATATTGACTTATAAAACAACTCATTGTGTCAAATGTAGAATTCTAAATAAGGATCATATAGTGATTAAAAATGGCATGCAAACATCACGTATCACATTACCTTCAGTAGGTTTATATTCTGTATATTTACACAACGATTCCTTTGTCATTCCTTTGAATCTAGCTTTATAGTCCTGACAATACTTGTGAAAAAGAATTGTTTTAACACTATAAATGTCAAGATAAGAATGTACACATTTGATTGTTTAAAAATGTACGGTTTTATTATATGGAATGACGGTCGTCATTCCATAAAGATTTAGTTTAAGTTTCTGACTTTTCCTCCATTTGAAAATGATTCTTCAATCGATATGATTTCCCTACAATATTTAGGTGTAGTATTCTATCTAAATTAGCATTAACTAACTCAAATCTCTAAAAAATTTTTCCTCATAATTTAAAACCTGCGTTTGTTGTAAATATCGTGCTTTTTTTTCATAACGCATATCAATTAACTGAAAATACATCTTTGCATCTTCTTCTTCAATCCGTAGAAAACCAATCCCATAGATGATAAGTAATTTAAATTTACATGTTTCGACCTAGCATCTGAACGGTTTTCTAACTTCGCCTTCCTAGATTTAATAATTAATCATAACACTTGTTAAAATAAGAACTTGTTCACCTCTAGACTGCTACAATACCAATGGATGTAGTTAGATGAGGGGTCCCAACTCCACTTGTTCACTAAAAGGAAAACACTTTCCTTACTCTCTTAAAAAATGTAGTGTTGTAAAATCAAGAAGCTATTCCTGGTTTATTAATGGTTGAAAATTAAAATCAAATTCCTTCATTTCTTTTAAATAAGTAAATGTGGCAACCGAATGATGTCAACAGAGTTTTCATGACTTAGTACCAACGGGATGTTAGATTATGCTTTCCTTCTGAACGTTTTTTCCAATAAAAAGCCTTCATGACGGAATCACTACGGGAGGCAACCAGGGCTACTAGAAACAGCGCTTTCCTAAGAAAATGTGAGCCACGTTTAATCATCACATTATGGGTTGCATCAAATTAACCAGATTGTGATACTAAGGCATCAATACTTGCATATGCGACTAAATTTTCGGGGATAAAAAAGTTATGAATATCACCGCCCAATATCGTCCTACCAGTAACCGGTCCAATACCTTGAATTGTTTCAATAACAGAATTAATAGGTTTTTTATTGGTTTATTTGTTTAGTTTAATCGGGTTGTCTAAGGTTATAGAAGTTTTAGTAATTAATAATTATAAAAACAGAATATTATCCCATTTCAAGTTCGAGTGAGCTAATATAAATATGAAAACAAAAGATAAATAACGTACTAAGATAGCTAGGCTACTTTAGTACGTTATATTAACATAAAATTAAAAGTTGACTAAAATTCTCTAACCAAATTTATTTGGTAAAGGGCCGAATTATTTAACCTATTAAGGAATAAACATTCCTAAAATTTTATTACTTTTTTATTATATTATTTAAAATCCCAATTTTGAATATCATATATCATGCCTAATGATCTAGGTTCAACATTGACTAAATCTTTAGATACAGCAAACATTTGATAATTGGAGTATATTGGGATAAGTGGTAAATCTTCATGCCATATCTCTTGTAATTCATTATAAATTTTTATTCTTTTCTCAGAATCAAATTCTCTCTTTCCCAGTTCTAATAATTCCTCGGATCTGGGATTATTATAATTCATCCAATTGTATGTTCCATCAATACTGTAAATAGCTGAATAATCCGGATCCAAAGTACGATTCCAATCCATTAACATTAAATCATACTCACCATCATTTGCGACTTGCATCGTTGTTGGGAAATCATATTTTTCTATTTCAACCTTAAGTCCAATTGCCTTTAAATTTTCTGAAATTATATTACCTGATTCTTCCCTAATACTATCACCAGTAGGTACAGTTAAATTTATTTTACGATTATAATCCCAATCGGCCACATCTAGTAGTTTTTGAGCTTTTTCCGGGTCGTAATTATAATTTTCCAAATCTGTATTCTGAAAAGGATTAATAGATGTGTATGGACCTTCAATTACTTCACCATTACCCTGTAGTAAACTCTCAATAATTAGTTCCCTATCCAAAGAGTACATAATTGCTTGCCTTACCATTGGGTCTATTATATTCTCCGTATTAATAAGCATAGTTTTTATAGTAATTACCTCTAAAAAGTCTGTTTCAACATTGTCTAAATTTTGGATTGTTTCAAAATCATTTACTGGTATGGAACTTGGACCTTCAAGGGTATTCATATGGATTTCACCCGTCTGCAATTGGGCTGCTAGGTTAGATGCGGGTAAAATTTTAATAAATACTTCTGATATTTTAGGGGCTCCTCTGTAATATTCTTCATTGGCTTCTAAATGAATATATTGGTCTTTTTTATAGTCAACAAATTTATAAGCACCACTGGAAATACTAGGATTTTGCATAAACTCATTTTTATCAAATTCATTAATAGGAATATCTTCAAGTGCATGTTTTGGTAAAATCCTCAATTGAACACCCATTTGCTCCCTTAACATATTTGGGTCAACCGGCACCTTGGTTTTAAATGAGAGTTCCTTATCGTTTATTTTTTTCAGTGAGGAAATTTCCGTTTCCCCTTCAGGTAATTTCCCATTTTCCTCAACCCCTTCTATAGAAACGATATAACCTCCTACCTCTGTTGCAATATCCGGGTTTGCTATTAAATTAAATGTAAAAATAACATCATCTGATGTAACGGGGTTACCGTCTGTCCACATTGCATCCTTGT
>DKGO01000165.1 GCA_002453315.1 Caryophanales bacterium UBA6768
ATATGGTATATTCATAATTTTTCATGTTAAAGCAACCCCTTTTAAATTAACGTATCTAATACTTTACCCCATCCATTCTCATCATTTGCCAAGAAATCTGTTATGGAAAACCCACCACCTAAAACTTTAATTGGATTGAGTTCTCCCAAAGGATCAGTTTGACCACTTGATAATTTTACTTTAGCTTTCCCTAACTCTTCAGAAATCAAGGTACAATCAGCGGAATTATCTCTCGAAATAATGCGTTGTGAAAATATACCGGGACCTTCCGCCTTAGGTATCGTATGAATATTTAAATGTGGAAACACTTTTAATCTTGGTAATTCTGTATCCATTTTCGCTGATAGATCACATTCAATTTCTATCAGTTTATTTCCATTTCTAGATGCTGTTCCTCTGACTATATTAGCTGACCTTTCTAACGTCATTTCTCCAATTTTTTTAGGATAACCCCATAACTCTCTTCCCGTAGCAACAGCAGCATCATTATCTTCATATTCAAATAAATAATAACCACCGATTATATCTTTATACTTTGCTTGAATAATTATACCGCCATCCATGTATGGTAGTTTTTCACTTGTTCTAAAATCATTTACATACACCATTGCTAAGTTATTAACATACTCAAAAGGAGTTGGCTCTAAAAACTTCTTTATTACTAATTGGTCAATTTCTAACATTGCAAATAGTGTTTTACTTTCATTACATGAATAAGGAATTACAGGATCAGGGATTAACGGAGATTGAATCGGCATATTATTCCCTTTTTGTATTTTAAAGTTACTCATTGTATTTCCTCCTAATCAATAATAATTTAAATCATAGTAACTTTGTCCCTTTATCAATTAAAAACCCCCAAAACCATCTCCTTTCAAAACATTGAGACTTATTATACTACTTAATGCAAGATTTATGCCAAAAGTAAATAGTGCTGTATTAAGCCTTACCTAGCTTAATACAGCACTATTTACACTAATTTGATATATATTTTCGAGTAAATACTCATTTTCGGGTACTTATTCTTTCTTTAGTTGCTTAACATCATAAATGATTGGATAAAGATTATATTTTTTGATTTTTCTACTCATGGATTGCTGTGGAACATTCAATTTTCTAGCCACCTTAGATATATTTCCATTATATTCAATTAAATATTCTGAAATTATTTCTTTTTCAACATTATCCAAATAGCTTTTTAAACTCTTATGTTGTTTAACAGCTTCTAATTTTGTGTTTTTTGTCATATCAGTATGATAATGTACAATATTAGGAATATTTAATTGTAGGTGATGTTTTTTTATGGTATCGCCTTCAACAACATTCATGGCCCTTTCAATTAAATTTCTTAATTCCCTAACATTACCTGGCCAATCATAATCAAATAAATAATCTAACACATCATTATCAACGCTTACAACATTTTTATTGAATTCCTGATTTAGATTTTTTATGAACTCAGAAATTAATAATGATATATCTTCTTTTCTTTCCCTTAGTGGTGGGATATGAAGGGGTATTACATTAATTCTATAATATAAATCTTCTCTTATTTTATTCTCCTGTAGTAATATTGATGGGTCTACATTTGTTGATGCAATTAATCTAACATTAACTGATATTTCCTTATTATCTCCAACTCTTCTTACTTTCTTTTCTTGAATAACCCTTAATAATTTCGCTTGTAAAGAAAGTGACATTGAATTTAATTCATCTAAAAAAAGAGTACCGTTATGGGCCAATTCAAACAAGCCAACTCTATCTTCAGCACCCGTGAAACCGCCCTTAACAGTACCAAATAATATTCCCTCAAGCAGGGACTCGGGAATTGCTGCGCAATTTTGTGCTATAAATGGTGAATTTTCATTAAATGAATGTATGGCTTGGACAATTAATTCCTTCCCCGTACCTGTTTCCCCAAAAATTAATATAGATGACTTACTTTTTGATAAAACAGGAATAAGACCCTTCAATTCTTTTATTTGTTTACTCTCACCTATAATAGAATCAACAGTATAAGGTTTTATTTCTTTTGATTTGTATTCGTTTGGTAAATATTTCTTTTGTATTGAAATTAACTTTTTATTTAAAAATAATACTTTTGAAACATCCTCAAATATTTCATAAACTCCTATCATTTTTTCATCGGAATACAAAGGGTATGTTGAACAAAGTGTAATTTGTCTCTTTCCATTAATGGTGACAAATTCATGTACTTTATCGGTAAATTCCTTTTTTGAATTCTTCACTTTAACAATGGTACTATCCTCATATTTCACACTTTTATAAACATCAAAAATTGACTGACCAATTACCTCTTTATTAAATCCTAGGTGTTTTGCCGATTCATTAAAATAAACAATCTTAAAATCAAGACTATAAACAATCACACCTTCTCTTAATTGATTAAATACTTGTATTAAACTTTTCTTCGATAAAATTTCATTCAAAACAACCTCACCCCTTGGAAATCATTTTAAAATTCTCAACATTTGGGTATTAATTCCCTATATAGCACCATCAAAACATCCAGAACTTTTAGAATCTTTCACTTATTTCTTACCTATATCAAATGAATCAATACAACTGGCTTGGAAGGAATGTAATATAAAATAACAGATTAGAATTCGATGATGCCATTTTTAAGTAAGTATATGTTTGTTCGTGGGACGTCAGTGGTAAAGACTGATTTTTTTTATGAGCGAATTCGATTGCTTTTTTAGGGGAGAATTAGCTACACAAAAAATGTATGTACTTTTATATTTTGCAATTGATGTGTTAAATGATATTTTTAAATAAAAATTAATGTCATTAGTGAGGGAGGCCCTTGATCTATGTTATCTTTTGGCACTTGCTCGGCACTTTTATCTTTATCAACTAATTTAATTTAATATCAAAAAAACTTGTATCCTTTGATACAAGTAACCTGAACTTATAGAAAAATGATGGGCTGTACTGGGATCGAACCAGTGACCTCTTCGATGTCAACGAAGCGTTCTCCCGCTGAACTAACAGCCCTGTATTAATAATTTATCAACACATTGAACATTTGAACAACTATTACTATATATAATTTCCCCATGGCTGTCAATAAAATATACTCCAGATAATTCTGTGATAATCATCAGGTCAACACTTTTTTTAACCGGGTTATTTGATAGATTTAGTCTTAATCCTTACCTTCTATATTAATTTTACTCGGAGAAGGGCACGATTAAATCGTAATCTTACCTTCTACCTCAATTTTACACAGAGAAGGGCACGATTAAATCGTAATCCTTACCTTCTATATCAATTTTACTCGGAGAAGGGCACGATTAAATCGTAATCCTTACCTTCTACGTCAATTTTACACAGAGAAGGGCACGATTAAATCGTAATCCTTACCTTCTATATCAATTTTACTCGGAGAAGGGCACGATTAAATCGTAATCCTTACCTTCTATATCAATTTTACACAGAGAAGGGCACGATTAAATCGTAATCCCTACCTTCTACGTCAATTTTACTCGGAGAAGGGCACGATTAAACCGTAATCCTTACCTTCTATATCAATTTCACTCGGAGAAGGGCACGATTAAATCGTAATCCTTACCTTCTACGTCAATTTCACACAGAGAAGGGCACGATTAAATCGTAATCCTTACCTTCTGCGTCAATTTTACACAGAGAAGGGCACGATTAAGCCGTAATCATCAGGTCAAGGTTTTCTTAACCCGATCATTTGATGAATTTCGTCTTAATCATCAGGGCAAGACCTTTTTTGACCAGATCATTTAAGGGATTTCGTCTTTGTCACACTGCTGGTGACGCCCCAACTCAACATAAGTTTTTATTATTCCGGGGGGCCTATACAAACCCCTTCCATATCATTTCACTATTTTTTTGATTATAATAGAGAATGTATCCTGAATTATTTGGGGGATTTTTGTGCGAAATATTATATCATACTTAAAAAAATACACATTACATATTACCATTGCTTACGCGCTTACGGGTATTGAGTTGGCTTCTGAGCTACTATTCCCTTTTTTTCTAGGGGTAATGATCAATAATGGGATTATCCAAAAGGATTTACAAAATATCACTTTTTGGGGAATTTTTATGCTATCCCTTACCTTAATTACATTTGGCGCGGGAATTATCAATTCTTTTTATGCTTCATATGTCAGTACTTCATATGCGTATGATGTGAGAAAAACAATGTTTGAAAAAATCCAACAATTTACGACTGATATTTTAATGAAACATCCAACATCATCTATTGTTACTAGATTTACGAACGATGTTCGTCAAATCCAGAATACGATTTTTATGGCTCTACGGATTATGACAAAGGCACCCTTAATGGTACTCGGTGGTGTTATGATGGCTTTTATCGTCAACGCAAAAATTGCGGCAATTTTTTTACTTACTGTGCCTGTGCTCGTGATTTTTTTACTTTGGGTCCTAAATAAAGGTAGCAATATGTTTAAAAAAGTACAACAAAACGTTGACAAAGTGAATCAATCGATTCAGGAAAACATCGCCGGAATCAGAGTGATTAAGGCCTTTGTTAGGAAAACCTTTGAAAAAAGTCGTTTCATGAAAATTAATAAACAGTTAAAAAATGAGGCACAAACAGCTTTCCGTTTTGTGGAAGCCTCCATGCCAATATTACTTTTCATCATGAATCTAAGTTTACTTTTTATTTTATGGTATGGAAATATTCAATCAGTAGCTGGGACTACAAATGTTGGTGACGTTGTCGCAATTGTTAACTATGCCCTAAGAATTGTGATGGCAATAATGATGTTTACGTTTATTGCTCTAGCCTTTTCACGTGCAAAAGCTTCTGCGGAAAGAGTTGATCTTATTTTAGAGGAGAAAACAGCCCCGATTCCCGAAAATAAAGGGAAATCCCAAATAATTACAAAAGGCAAAATTACTTTTGATAATGTTTCTTTTACATATCCTGAATCAACGATTGTTGCATTGGACAAAATTTCCTTTACGATTAAACCTAAAACAACATTGGCTGTAATTGGGGCTACCGGTTCGGGGAAAACTACACTTTTTCAACTAATCCCTCGTTTATATGATATTAAACAGGGTAATATTTTTATCGATAATATACCAATATCACAATACAGCACAAAAGAGTTACGTGATTATATCGGCTACGTACCACAAAGTCCGTTACTGTTTACTGGAACAATTAAGGAAAATATTACCTTTGGAAAAGAATTTGCCACAGATGATGAAATGATTCAAGCAGCAAAAACTGCCCAAATTCATGAAGCTATCATGCAGTTTCCCAAGCAATATCACACCGTCGTTGGCCAAAGGGGAGTCAACCTTTCTGGGGGACAAAAACAACGTATTTCAATTGCTCGTGCTCTCATACGCCAACCAAAAATATTAATGTTTGATGACAGTACAAGTGCTTTAGACATGGCAACTGAAGCAAAATTACTCCAAGCATTACACCGATACAATTGTACAACATTAATGATTACACAAAAAATTATCACTGCCCAAAAAGCGGACACCATTTTGTTGTTAGATGAAGGAAAGATTCTAGCAAATGGATCACACGAGGAGCTTATAAATTCATCTCGTTTATATAATGATATTGTTACTTCTCAAGCTGAAAAGGAGCTACCATCATATGGCTAACAATCCACTGAAACAACCTTTTCAATTTAAAAAAATTGACCTGACAAACACATCACAAAAACAGGATATTCGTGCCAAAAATACATTGAGTACGATGGGACGAATCGGTACTTATTTGTTACGGGAAAAAGGCAAGCTATCACTTGTTTTTCTCATGGTTATCATTAGTTCTGCCTTGGGACTACTTGGCCCCTATTTGGTCGGTATGGCAATTGATGATTTTATCGTTACGAAGGCAACCTCTGGGATGGTTACTTTACTAATCGTATTATTCATGATCTATTTAACCCATTCTTCAGCGATTTTTTTACAAAAATTCTGGATGATTGGTATTGCACAAAATACAGTTTATACTTTACGGGAACAACTTTTCCATCAATTTCATGCGTTATCTATTAGTTTTTTTGACAAACGTCAGCAAGGGGAACTGATGAGTCGTGTGACGAATGACATCGATAACATTAATAACACGTTAAACGAATCGGTTATTCAAATTTTTGCGAGTATCATTACATTAATTGGAACAGTTACTGTCATGCTTATACTTAGTCCAATCCTAACAGCAATCACGATGACAATTATTCCTATCATGTTTTTATCCATGAAATGGATTACGAAGCGAACTGGTCCTTTATATAAAATTCAACAGCATGATCTCGGTGTTTTGAATGGCTATGTGGAAGAAACCGTATCAGGGCAACATGTCGTAAAGGTCTTCTCCCAAGAAAAACGTGTTACAAACGAGTTTACGGAACGGAACAGACAACTTAAATTATCAAGTTTTTGGGCACAAACTTTTGCCGGTTTTATTCCTAAAGTAATGAATATGCTAAATTTTTTAAGTTTTGCCCTGATTGCTCTTTTCGGTGGAATCCTTTATATTAAGGGAAACATCACGATTGGAATTATCGTTATTTTTACGGAGTATGCACGGCAATTTACCCGCCCTTTAAATGAATTATCGAATCAATTTAATATTTTATTATCGGCAGTAGCCGGGGCTGAACGAGTCTTTTCTATTTTAGATGAGGAACAGGAAGAAATCGATGAACAGGAAGCCATCAGTTTACAAACGACAAAAGGGCATATCATTTTTGACAATGTTTCCTTTTCATATGATCAAGAACCTGTTTTAAAAAATATTGATTTCGAAGCTAAATCCGGGCAAAATATCGCCCTTGTTGGCCATACAGGGGCAGGAAAAACAACCATCGTTAACTTACTGACACGATTTTATCAATATCAACAAGGAAAAATCCTATTAGATGGTGTTCCACTACATCAATTTACAAGGGACAGTTTACGAACAAAAATGGCGTTTGTATTGCAGGATACATTTTTATTTCAAGGGACGATAAGAGAAAATATTCGTTACGGACGATTAAATGCAACTGATGAAGAAGTCGTTGAGGCGGCCAAGAAAGCAAATGCACACAGTTTTATCGACCGATTGGAATGTGGGTATGATACTGAAATTCAATCCGAAGGTACACGATTAAGCCAGGGGCAAAAACAGCTCATTACCATTGCACGGGCAATGATTGCCAACCCACAAATATTAATATTAGATGAGGCTACAAGTAATATTGATACAATTACTGAGCTAAAAATACAAGAGGCCCTGAAACGTCTCATGAAAGGTCGAACTAGTTTCATAATAGCCCATCGTTTAAACACGGTCCGACAAGCAGATGAAATCATTTTATTAGAAGCCGGTGAAATTGTTGAAAAAGGGACTCATGAAGAGCTATTAAAACAACGAGGGAAATACTTCCAATTATATCAAGCAATTGATGATGAAGTAGGTTAAATATTTTAAATTGTCTTACTTTTAAAAATGAGGTGTATAAAGTGGCAAGAAAGGGAAATATGGTAGATATAGAAATTAATAGTACGTTTTTAAATGAAACAATGTTAGTAAAAATGTACGAACCGGAAAGCTTTAATCCTGTTTATGAAACTAACGTATGCTTCATGCAAGATGGTGATGATTATTTTCAAATGGGAAGAATTGCGACACTTAGTGATCAATTACATGATTCATTTGATATCGTAAACGTCTTTTTTGTCGGCATTCATTATAAGGACCGTTATGATCGTTTAAAAAAGTATCACCCTAAGGGCGAACAAAACGAGGCTTATGTTCAATTTTTATTAGAAGAAGTACTCCCTTTAGTGGAAGATTTAATTCCCCTTAATCCACTTGGCATTAAAAGAACATTAATGGGAGACTCTCTAGCAGGTACTTTTGCTTTAATGACGGCATTAGGAAATCCAGACATTTTTCAAAAAGCAATTATTCAGTCCCCATTAGTTGATGATGTCGTTTTGCACGCCGCAAATGAAGCAAAAAATGGCGCATTGGAAATTTATCATTCTATCGGCTTACAGGAAAACTCTGTTATAACAACGGAATTGGGTGAATTGGATTTTATAAAGCCAAATCAACAATTACATGAATCCCTTAATAACAAATTTCATCATTATACGTACAATGAAATCCCTGAAGGCAATCATACATGGAAATATTGGCAAAATGAAATGGAAGATGTTTTGACACACATGTTTTCTTAATAGCAATATTCATTGAGGCTTCAACAATTATTGCAAATAAATGTTCTTTTCTACCTTTAGTTAATTTGGTATAATAAGATTAACAATGTAGAAAGATGAGCTATGTATGTCTCTGTTCCGTTAAAAATATATAGAGGAGGTTAACACATGAATTACGGCATAGTTATTTTCCCATCAAAAGAGATTCAAGATGAGGCTAATGCATTACGAAAGAGATATGATACAAAATATGATTTAATTCCACCACATATTACACTTAAATCTTCATTTCACGCTGATGAATCACTGCGTAAACAAATAGAAACTGAACTAGAGAGAATTGCGAAGGAAACGAAACCATTTACCATTCATATGAATAAGGTGAGTACATTCGCTCCCGTTACTAATACGATTTATTTCAAGGTAGAACCGATTCCTGAATTAGAGAAATTGCACAATTTAATGCATGAAGGGATTTTTCCGCAAGAAAGGCAATATTCATTTGTACCACATATTACAATTGCCCAAGATTTAGTTGAAGATGAATTTTCTGATGTCTTAGGTTCATTACGAATGAAAAAAATTCAATTTGAGGATTTCATAGACCGTTTCCAGTTTTGTTACCAATTAGACAATGGCTCTTGGACCGTTTATGAAACGTTCACCTTTGGCAAGGGGTAATCAATGAACATAAAAATTATTACATCAGAAAAAGATAGACAAGATGTCTATGCAGTTCGCAAAACTGTCTTTGTTGACGAACAAAATGTACCAATAGAAGAAGAAGTCGATGATCACGAAAATTCATCGACACATTTTCTTTGTACCATCAATCATCAAGCAATTGGGGCTGGCAGGCTCCGATTTGAAAATGATTACGGTAAATTAGAAAGAATTTGTATTTTAAAAGACTTTCGTGGAAATTCATACGGACAACAGTTAATCAAGGAAATGGAAAAGGAAATTCAACGACAAGGCTATCGTAATGCTAAACTGAGTTCACAAACACATGCGATTGCTTTTTATGAAAACCTGGGCTATCAGGCAATTTCAGATGTCTATATGGATGCAGGGATTCCCCATGTCATGATGAAGAAATCATTATCATGTTAGCGATAATAGAAAGACATTTACCCCTTATCTTAGTGATGGGGGATTTTTTATGTTATCAGGGACCTATACTATCCGCATAATTTTTTTTCTTTTGGTTACGTTAACACATATATTAACGTGACCGAAAGGAAGATGATCCTTGAATCATATGCTACCGATGCTCTATGAAAGTATGTTTGGTATTTTTGCCTTATTTGTTTTAACAAAAATGCTCGGAAAAACCCAAATTTCACAATTAACCGCCTTTGATTTCATTGCCGCGATAGTTCTTGGTGAACTAGTCGGGAATGCCTTATTTGATAAAAAAGCTGGATTGCTCGATATTGGATATGTCGTTTTGTTATGGGGGGTTCTTCTATATATTATTGAAATGATAACACAAAAATTTAAAGGTTCAAGATTTTTATTAGAGGGAAAACCTTCCCTCCTCATTCATAAAGGGGAAATTATTTACGAAGAAATGCGAAAAAATAAAATGGATATTGATGAATTACATCAATTAATGAGAATGAAAGATATTTTTGCTCTGCAAGAAATTGAATATGCTGTACTCGAAACAAACGGATTATTATCGGTATTAAAAAAATCAGCCTATCAAACTCCAAATAAGAAAGATCTAAATGTTGCACCCACAGAGCCACAAATAGCTATTCCTCTTATCATGGATGGACAAATAATTAAAGACAATTTAGCAGAGGCAGGAGTAGATGAAGAATGGTTAATCAATGAAATAGAAAGGCAAAATTTTTCCCATGTTAAAAAAGTGTTATATGCTGAATGGCTAGAAGACAAAAAGTTATTTGTGCTGCCTTATCGAAAAATTAAATCGAAGCATTACAAGAAAAAAATGAAAAAAAATAAATGAACGGATTTTCTACCTTTTGCAATTTACTGTTCATCTTTCTATATATTCGAATTATTAATACTATTTTTCCACTTTTATTATACTTGTACATTGACGTACTTACCTTTCTCCGTAAACTCGCTATTATTCCTTGCCTTTCTTTTGAAGTTACTTGTTTCTTTTTTAACTTCGAGGGGGGCAAAATATTTCCTTTGTTTTTCCTTTTCGCCAACTTTATCCAAAGAAACAGGCTGGGGTTGTGTAACGTAAAATGGCCGTTCATCCCCTGTTGCCATGCGGGCCTGATAGTTTTTATACGTATGATGAGTAATCGGTAAAATATATCCCATTTCCATCAACTCCCTACAATATAGATACCCGAAAAAGATCATCGTTAAGCCTCTTTTGTTATCTATCATTAATTCATGATAAGCATATAACCTTTGACTTGTCGTCAAGATAATTCGATAATTTTGTAAAAACACCTGCGTTTACATCCACCTTTGAGTTTTATTCACAATAATGACTACATCATATTGTTGTATTATTCTTGGTAAAGGCTATTTTTCCTTCATTTTCCCTATTAAATATTTCCCCTAGAAAAAGTGTCCAACCATCATCTTATAATTTTTTTCCTAACTATGAATGAAACGCCTATACAGTATAGCCAAAAGCACATATTGTATTAAAGACTAGGTTATTTCATTATGAAAGAGGAAAGGGGTAAATTTTGATGAGTTGTGGAAAAGAATTTGGCACAGGTAGCTGTGTGTGTGATGTGCTTAAAAATATTGCTCGAGCACAAAGTGATATTGTAGATAGCAACAATTGTGTCACCTCATGTGACCGTTCAATTAGTGACTTATTAGGAGAAACTGAAGTTAGGAATCACCTAAATACAGTTCCCGTTATGTTATATTGCTCAAGTACTTGTCATCCTTTTAAAGGTTACGGGGCTCACCCCCAATCAATTGGCAATATTGAATCAAGCTTTTATTTTAGGGTTAAAAATGTAGATGATGACTGTTGTGCAGTTATCGAATTGTTACGAGATCCGGGTGACGATATCGCAAATCCACACGACCCTTGTGAACAATATACGAAAGAATTAAAAATAACTGGTATTTGTATTACTGTCGATTTAAAAGCCTTTAGCCATGTAACTTGTCTACCTGCCATTGCAGCTTTTTAAACGAATACACCATCGAATTAAATTTCGATGGTGTTCTTTTTAGATAAGTATTAATATTAGTTTATTCTTTTAAAATGGAACGCTTGATTACTTTCATACAAAAAAAAGTAAATGCTATCAAAAACCAATAATATTAATTTCTT
>DKGO01000107.1:0-12035 GCA_002453315.1 Caryophanales bacterium UBA6768
CATTTTTCTTATAATTACACGATTGATCTTTGCAGCGCAGCATTTTCCCATGGCGATTTTCTATTTCTAGCATGAAACCATCACACTGGGGACATTTTGTTCCCGTAATATTATCATGTTTAAATGTTGTGTCTGCATGTTTAATTTCGTTCGTTATTTGCTGCGTATACTGTTTTATTTCCTTGATAAATTGATTTTTGTCTAACTTGCCTTGTTCAATTTGGAGTAATTTCTCCTCCCATTCTGCTGTTAATGCTGGGGAGCGTAAGTCAGTTGGTGCGAGTTCTAGTAACTGTTTTCCAGTCGGAGTTAAGTGTAAAAACTTTCCCCGGGCTTCAATATATTGGCCGTTAATTAATTTATCAATAATATCAGCTCTTGTTGCGACAGTTCCAATACCACCAACTTTTTGTAATGTTTTCTGATGATGTTTTTCATGTTGTGACATGTAGGCAGTTGGATTTTCCATCGCTTTTAAAAGGGCTCCCTCTGTCAGTCGATCCGGTGGCGCCGTTTCTCCGCTTGTAAGTTGTATGTCAGTGTCGATTATTTGTCCTTTGTGCGGGATGTTTTGTTGATTCGTTGCGATGTTTCCGTTAATCTCCTTCCATCCCGGTGAAATGACATTTATCGTTTTGGTGGTGAAATTTTCGTGACCGTGGGTCGCTTCGATTTTTATTTCTTCATATATATAAGGGTCTGATCNNTAGGTATATATAAGGGTCTGATAAAACTTCTAAAAACCGACTAACGACTAGATCATAAATTTTCCGTTCGTTAGATCCTAAAGCTGATGTGTCAACAGGTTCCTCTGTCGGGATAATCGCATGATGGTCACTGACAGCCTGATCATTGACAACCGATTTTGGTAGCTTAAATTGCTTCCGTTTTAATTTATGTGCGATGGGGCGGAACTTTTCCGTATGACAAGCGTCGAGTCTTTCGTTTAATGTCGGCACGATATCCGATGTGATGACACGGGAATCTGTCCGAGGATAAGTAAGCACCTTATATCGTTCATACAACTGCTGTGTCGCCTGCAATGTTTGCTTGCCTGAAAAACCAAAAATTCTGTTCGCATCCCGTTGTAATTCCGTTAAATCGTATAGTTGGGGAGCGAATTGTTTCTTTTCTTTTTTTGTAATCGATATAATTTTCGTTTTTTCATTTGTTAATAATTCACGTAGTTTTTCTGCCTTTTCTTTAGAAAAAATCCGATCATTGCCTTGTTTATTTTGCCAATTAAGGGTCAATCCAGATTTTGTCTGTAATTGAATGTGGTAATATTTTTCTGAACGAAAATGGTTAATTTCTGACTCTCGTGTGGCAATGATGCCAAGGGTCGGTGTCTGCACTCGTCCAGCAGATAATTGGGCATTATGTTTTGTTGTGAGTGCACGGGTAGCATTCAAGCCGACATACCAATCTGCCTCGGCCCTTGCCATTGCAGCCTCATATAAATAGAAGTATTTTTTACCGTGTTGTAATTTTTGAAATCCATCACGAATCGCTTTATCTGTCACAGATGAAATCCACAACCGTTTCATTGGCTTGTTCACTCGGGCTTTGTCGATGATCCAACGAGCAACTAGTTCCCCTTCACGGCCGGCATCTGTCGCAATTATTATATCACCCACATCTTGACGAGTGAGTTGTGATTTTACTGTGTGAAATTGTTTTGTGGTTTTTGGAATAACCGTCGTCTTTAATTTTCCCGGCAACATTGGCAGATCCTCTAATCGCCATGTCGCCAGTTTTTTATCGTAAGTTTCCGGTGTTGCTAATGTGACAAGATGGCCGAGCGCCCATGTCACAATGTATTTTGTTCCTTCAAAGTAGCCATTTGATTTTTTTGAACATCCGAGAACCCGTGCAATATCTTTTCCTACGGATGGTTTTTCAGCTAGTACAAGCGTTTTTGCCATTTTGAATTTCTCCTTATGCGAATCATTCTAATCCTAGTGTAGCATAATTTAGGTGAAATTTTCGTGTCCGACTGTTTGTAAAATTGAATTTTAAGTAGATTTTTTATTGTAAAATTCGATTTTCAGACAATTCTGTATCTTTAGTTGCCAATAAGGATAAATTTTTATAAAATGAAACTATTAACTATAGAAAGGATGATTCATGAATTGAACAATCATACCCACGCCAAACCAATCCCCCCGACAGAACTACGCATCTATCAAATTTTGCAAAAGAGAAAAAAGCTTACAGTCGATGATCAGAGGAATGTTACCAATTTGAAGGTTGGTTATGAAGGTGAAAAGGAGTTTTTTGCATTTCTACATCGTTTGCTTCCAGCCGAGACATTATTGCTCCACAGTTTGCAACTTTCCCACAATGGCTCTGAATTCCAAATTGACAGTTTATTAATCTGGCAAAATACGATTTATCTATTTGATGTGAAGAATTTTACCGGCGATTTTTATATTCAGGGGAAGAACTGGTTTGTATCCCCATCGGGAAAGGAAATTAACAATCCATTGATTCAATTGTCCCGAGCGGAATCTCTGCTCCGCCAGCTTATCTTACGATTAGGATTTAATTTTGACATTCAAGCACATCTCGTTTTTATCAATCCCGAATTTGCTTTATTTCAAGCCCCATTGCACTTTCCAATTATTTTCCGTGCTCAGTTGAATCGATTTTTTAGAAATTTTGTTGGGGCTGTAGGCATTCCCCGAGGCGATTCCGTAAAATTTGCACAGGCATTAATTGATCAGCATCTGGTAAAATCATCCTACGAACGATTGCCACAGTATACATTTGAAGAATTAAAGAAAGGGATTTTTTGTCCAGAATGTTCAAAAAGAATGTATAGAATAAATCGTAATAATTTTGCTTGTGGAATTTGTAGTAAGAAAGAGGGCTGTGGAACCTTGATTACAGAAGCTGTCAATGAAGTCCAAACCCTTTTCCCTTCAATAAAAACTTCGACTAATTTAATTTATCTCTGGATGGGAGGACAGATATCACAAAATACCATATGGAGACATATGAAAATAAATAAATCATCGGTGGCTAGTAATTAATGCCTTTCCACCTCTAACTCAGGAAATTTTGCAAAAGATAGAAACGATTTACCAGATTACATCTCTAACTCATCAACATTTACTAAAGTTAGGAATAATTAATGCCTTCCCACCTCTAACTTAGGTAATTTTATAAAAGTTAGAAACGGTTACCTGATTACATCTCTAACTCATCAACATTTACCAAAGTTAGGAATAATTAATGCCTTTCCACCTCTAACTTAGGGAATTTTATAAAAGTTAGAAACGATTTACCAGATTACATCTCTAACTCATCAACATTTACTAAAGTTAGGAATAAATAATGCCTTCCCACCTCTAACTTAGGGAATTTTATAAAAGTTAGAAACGATTTACCAGATTACATCTCTAACTCCGGGTAATATATCAAAGTTAGTAACAATTAACCCAATTCTGTCTCTAACTCCAAGGTTTTTACATAAGTTAGAGTTCCAAAAGCCTGATACCTTAAAATTTCTAATAATGAAGGGGATATCGCCCGATATCCCCTCTATTTGACTATTCAATTGGTAGGCTATCGATTAAGTCGATAGCCCTCCGCCGTCTACCTATTTAAATATTACTCTTCCGGCGCAACAATTTTTTCGTGAAATCATCGAAAAATGTGTAGACAACAGGAATCAACAGCAACGTAAACAAACTTGACACTGATAATCCAAAGATAATGGTAATCGCCAATGGTTGTTGCATCTCGGCTCCCTCACCTAATGCCATTCCAAGCGGAATCATCGCTAACACCGTCGTTAACGTCGTCATCAAGATTGGCCGCAGTCGATTTTTCCCAGCTTCAATGATTGCCTCGTAACGATCCATCCCACGTCGCCGGAGAATATTAATATAGTCAACTAACACAATGGAGTTATTGACGACAATCCCTGCGAGCATGATAATCCCGATAAATGCTGGAATACTAAAGGATAATCCCGTCACTAACAAGCCCAATACAACCCCGACAACCGTTGCTGGCATCGAAAACATAATGATAAACGGAAACAAGAAATTCTCAAACTGAACAGCCATGACAGCATACACTAAAAATATTGAGAAAATTAACGCCAATGTTAAATCGCCAAAGGCATCTTCCATATCTTCTGCCTGACCTCCGATAGAATAATGATAACCCTCCGGAAGGTCCACACCAGCCAAATAATCATCAATATCTTTTACGACACCTCTCAAGTCACGTCCGGAGACCTCACTCGTCACATTCATTTGTGCTTGTTGATTTTGTCGAGTCAGTGCAACAGCCCCTTGGCGTTCGACAAAATCAGCCAACTCATTCAACGGAATTTGCACTCCAGATGGAGCCACAACCTTCATATCCTCCAAATCAGCAATCGTTTCTCGACTTTCCTCCGGGTACATTAATGAAACGTCAATTTCAGTTCCCTGTTCCTTATAAACCGTAACAACTTGCCCGATAAAATATAAATTAATTTGGGACTGGATGGCATTTGCCGTCAACCCGTACATTGCCGCCTTGTCGCGGTCAATATCCACTTGTAGCTGGGGTACACCTTCTCCAACACCAGATTCAGGATTATAGACGCCATCAATATGGTTAATATCTTTGGCAACTTTGTCAGCCAAATCCCTTAACACTTCATGTTCTGGACCGTTTAGCTGAATTTGAATTGGGTCACCCATTCCCATGCCAGCCTCCATTTCACTGACAACAATTTCAGCACCAGGGATTCCCTTTAATTCTTCATCTAATCGTTGCACTAAATCAGCCGTTGACATTGTACGTTCAGAGACGGGAACAAGCTGAACCGTAAAGCTTGCTGTGTTGCCACCTCCTGAAAACCCAGGCATACCACCCCCACCGATACTGACAAAACTAACATCAATAATCGAATCATATTCATGTAAAATTTCATTGACATCCCGCACAATTTCCTCTGTATGTTCTACACTCGTACCAGCCCTAGTTTCTACTGTTATGTCCATTTGACCTTGGTCACCAGCTGGAATAAACTCCGCTCCAATCATCGGTGTCAATGCAATGCTACCACCAATTGCAAGTAATGTTACCAATACCGTTGTTTTCCGAAATCTTAATACACCCCGTAATGCCGATGCATACCGTTCATTCACCCAATGTAACACACGATCAAACCAATAGCGTCGTCCATCTTCCATCGCTTTTGATAAAAGTTTAGAAGATAACATTGGCACCAATGTTACCGCAACAACGAGTGACGCTAACAAAGAAAAGGAAACCGTCAATGCCAATGGGGTAAATAAATCAGAAGCAAGTCCCTCAACATAAACAATTGGCAAAAACACTACTAACGTTGTCGTTGTTGATGCAATAACAGCTGGAGTTAATTCAGCAGCTCCTTTTGTTGCACTATCAAACAAACTATAGCCCCGCTGTCGATAGGAATAAATATTTTCCAAAATGACAATCGAACTATCAACCATCATCCCAATACCAAGGGCTAAACCACCGAGTGTTAAAATGTTTAACGTCTCTCCAGTAAAATACATTAACGCAAATGTTGAAATAATCGCGATTGGAATCGACAAGCCAATCACAACCGTGGCTCGAATACTTTTCAAAAATAACAATAAAACGAGAACCGAAATGGCTCCACCAATTAAAATGTTTGAAATAACGGAATCGACAGCTTCCTGGATAAATTCAGACGTATCGATAATCACTTTCAAACGAACATCCTCAGGTAAATTTTTCCCAACGCTAGCTAAACTTGATTGAATATTTGACGCTACTTCCACTGTATTTGCATCTGTCTTTTTATTAATGGATAAGACAACCGACGGTTCGCCGTTCACAAGTGTTGTCCCACTTGACTCCTTAAATGAATCTTTCACTTCAGCAATCTCTGCTAATTGTACTGATGCACCAGATTGCCCTTGTACAATGGTTTTGCGAATATCATCTATTGAGGAAAATTCCCCCGTAATCCGTACTTGCAAATCTTGAGTACCCTTTTCAATTGTACCAACAGAGGCGGCTGTGTTAGCACTTTGTACAGCTTGCATTACTTCCTGTGCACTCAAACCATATTGTGCCATATCGGCTTCATTTAAGATAAGTTGGATCTCACGAGTTTTTGCTCCTTCAACCGAAACAGAAGCCACACCTTCTTGCCGCTCAAAATATGGTACAACCTCATCATTTGCCATATCTGTGAGCAAGTTTGCTTCTTTTCCGGTTAAACTGACCCACATGACTGGCAATTGATCAGGACTAAACCGCATAATTCTTGGACTACCAGCCCGGTCTGGTAAAAAATTTTTAACCTGATCAATCCGTTCTCTCACTTCTAACAGGGCTTGATCTAAATCTGTTCCATTTTTAAACATCATGATAACAAGCGACGAATTCGACTGTGATTGTGACTGAATTTGTTCAATCCCCTCGACAGAACTAATCGCATTTTCAACTGGTTTAGAAATTAAATTTTCAACTTCCTCTGGTGCTGCATCCTCATAAGTTGTTGCAATGACAGCAATTGGCAAATCAATTTTAGGAAATAAATCGACGGCTAAATTTCGTACTGACACCGTCCCCAAAGCAATGATGGCCAACACAATCATGATAACCCCAACCGGACGCCTGACAGATAAAGATACTAATTTCACGATTCGTTACCTTCCTTTACTACTTTCACTTTATTTCCATCAACGAGAGTAAATTGCCCATTCGTAATAACCTCATCAGCTTCGGACAACTTACCACTTACTGCGGTAAAATCTGATTGTGTTTCTTCAATCTCCACCGCCACTTTTTTTGCCACATCACCATCAACTATATAAACGAAGGCATCCTCGTTTTCCATGACAATTGTTTCTGACGGCACAAGCAACGTATCTTCGACCCTTTTCTCTGTTAACATCAACTTCGCCACTGCACCTGGTAAAATATCACCGTGATTTTTCACCTTTGCTATGAGGGAAAATTGCCCTTGTTCATTTGGTAATACATCCATTGCCAATACTTTACCGTCATATTTTTTATCTTCTACTTGAATGAGTACAAGTTGATTTTTAGCAAACAAATCCCGCATTGTTTTTGTAATCGAAAAATTAGCATGGACTTCATCCAAATCAACCATCAGAGCAAGGGGATTTTCATTAGAAACCAATGCCCCTTCCTTCACTTCTAACTGGGCGACGACACCGTCCATCGGTGCCTTTACCTTCTGGTCTCCCATTGGTGTCTTTATCGTTGCAATATGATCATCTTCCTCAATCATATCACCATTTTCAACGAGCAATTCTTTTATTTCACCGGGCTGTTCAACCATAACTGGCTGTTGATTGATCGGTGATATGTTGCCATATATCGTCCGATCCACGAGTAAATCACCTTGAACTACCTTTGCAGTTGCAACGGCAGTCACATCATTTTCCTTATTTGTATCTGGCTGTTCATCAGTATTACAAGCAACAACAACGCTCATTAATCCCACCATTATCATACCTAATAAAAATTTTCGCATAAAAATTATCCTCCATTTTATGACGACACACGTCTCTTCCTTCTATTTATCTTTCAATACAGCTTTACGTCAAAATAACCTATCCTCTATCATACATGAAAAATACTGATAAAAAAATAAAAAACAACCACCGATAAACATACTAACTTTATAGATGGCTTCTCCCTATTTTATTGGCTACCAGAAACTCATTTTCCGGTCTATTTGCATTTGCATTCCGAACCATCCCCTATGTATAATCGGTTTTCCTAAGTCAGTTGTGACTGCTGTTTAGGCACCTTTTCCATTTAGAAGACTTATCAAACCCTAGTAATATAAAAAGCACAGAGTAAGTTCTGTGCTCATCACCTCATATGTTCTCAAAAGTTTCACAAAATCAACATTTAATCAACGAAACCTTGATCCAGAAAGGGAAACTCCCATTAACTATTAGTTAAGTATGTATCTTACCTGACGTATACACCCCGATAACTATTTCCGATTTTCCCTTGTCTGTAATCCCCAAAATAAATATCCACTTAAACATAACTGAATAACACTTAATGCAATAAATGGATTTGTGATGATATAAGTTTCATTAACAATCATACGATGAAATAGTAAACCAAATAGGAAAATTATTCCCATCATTGCAGAAGCATACCACGAGCGGCTATGGTTATTTTTAAAACTAAATACCGCTGCAATGATATTGCCTAATCCAAATATAACAATCGCAAGTATCCCCGGTAGTACCCAACTATCAAATGGAAGATTCGCGGCCCAGCTATCGGGGAATTTTTCGGCAAAAATACCACTATTTGACCTTACCATTAAGATTCCTAGCCAAATCGCACCTGTTGCCAAAAACAAATCATACATGCCTAACACTTTCGGTCTTATTTTTAGCATCTATTTTTCCTCCATTGTTTTTTCCAGTAGTGATTCTTAAACTGCTTATTTTCATAAAATACAACAGTTACATTTGAGATCCCATTCCCTGTTTTGAGAATATCCTTCTATATTCATGCTAAGTCATTGCAGTGCCTACCTAGCAAGAGACATACTCTCCTTTTCACTGATCGTTCGTCGTTGCCACTCACCAATCGCCTCACTAAAATTCACTTCATTAAAATCCGGGAAAAAAGTATCTGTAAAATATAATTCCGCATTCGCTGCCTGCCATAACAAGAAATTACTAATTCTTTTTTCGCCACCAGTTCGAATGAGCAAATCCAATTCAGGCAAATCTTTCGTATATAAAAATTGTTCCATTAACTTTTCATCTAAGTTATCAGTCGACATTCCATGAGCAGACATCTCTGAAGCGAGCTCTTTCACTGCTTGAATGATGTCAGCCCTTCCACCGTAATTAAAGGCAAAATTGACAATTAATCCCCGATTATTTTTCGTCATGTCAATTGCCTTCGTGATTGCATCCCTCGTTGCATCAGGAACTTTTTCCAAATCACCCGACACACGAATTTGGATATTTCGTTTCATAAATTCAGGCAATTTTTGATGGAAAAACCTTATCGGTAAAAACATTAAATAATTAACTTCTCTCTTAGGTCGAGCCCAATTTTCTGTCGAAAATGCATAAAGTGTCAATGCTTTAACATGATGACTAATACAAGCATCAATCACCTTTTCCATTGCCTTTACGCCAGCATAATGTCCTTCACTGCGCGTTAAACCACGACTCTTTCCCCAACGACCATTTCCATCCATCATTACCGCAACATGATTTGGTACAAATCTCATTCTTCTCTCTCCCAACTAGATTTTTCTGGTAAATCTAACTGACTGATTTCTTCCTTAAATTTTTCCCTAGCAAAATTAAACGATTGCCATGAACGCCGATATTCATTTTTTACTTGTCGTTTCAGATAAATCAATTCATCTTCCACTTCTTCAAAATCCTTGTCTTCTTTGTATAATTCAATTAATCCATTCCACCCTGTATAAGATAATGATCCTAAATAATAAATATCAATTTTACCTGTTTCTTCATAGCGTTCGAAATTTTTATCAACAATAAATTGTTCCACATTGAACACGTTAATTCCTGTGTAAAAAATAAGACCAACGATTAAGAAAAAATGAATGAGCGATATCCGTTCAATCCAAACACGAATCAAGGTGTAAGCGAAAATAATCATTAAATAAATCATGAAAGTGTGGGCTAATACACGGTCAATCGTAAATCCATAGGCTGCCTCATATAAACTGAGTCGTTGAAAAGCCGAGGCGAGCATAATTCCACTTGTCATAATAAGAAGTGAATAAAGCAATTGAAGAACTATTTTGGCCAAACGGGATTCTGTGTGAATTTTTTTGAAAAAATATAAGAGTATCGTCCAGTTAATGATCATGACGACGACTAATTCAGTAAAGCCCCGTCTTGCATATGACGCATATGTCATCCCTTCGATTAAGTTGCCACTAAAAAAATACTTAAATTGAATGGCGACAAACAAGACATATACGATGTTGAGCAGCAACAAAATCGTTATAGCTGTTAAACTGTTCCATGAAAGGATGGGGGGAAACATTTTAATCCCATTCAATTGTTCGGAATCCTTTTTTAATACTTGGAAAATTCCAAAAAACAATAAACTTGTTGTTACGATGAAGATCAATCGAAATCCATATTCCAGCACATTAATTTGGAGGATGAATTCGGGAACATGGATAACAACATCGTAAAACACGTCATCAGCTGACATTAGTAATCCCGTAATGAGAGCCAACAACGGCACCCCAATTAATAAACCAATGATGATTCCCCTCAACACGTAAGCTGTACGGGGATTCATTCCTTTAAATACTTGTTGAAAAACCTTTACGATAAATACGCCACTATGATGGATTCCTTTATTAAATATGATCAATACTTGCACGATAAATTTTGGTGTTTCCCATGTGAAATTATTTGGCCGGGTAATGAGGACAATGTGGGAAAACACCAACACCGGAATGACAAGGATATTTAAACTATGAAAAAAATCATTATCATAAAATACAAATGTGCTTGCTAGCATCCAAATGACTACCATCATTAACATACCAATTCTGCGATGTTGAAAGTCTAATCGATATCTCAGAAAGAACACACCATAAAATCCAAGAATAAATAATGGATAAGAAATGCCGATTCGGCCATGCAGAAAACTAATTTCTGCTAACCATCCTAAGCCGATACAGGCTATGAGAAATAACCATTCATTTTTTGATACATACTTTGTCATACTTGATCCCACCAACAAAATCAAATTTTTATTTTTCACATACACATACATAGATATTCTATGTAGATGGCCAAACTTTTCCCGCTATAAAATACATCACACGGATACTTTTCTTCCCCAATAATAACCTAGTAAACTAACTGGATACAATAAACCTGTTGCAATTACACAAACGACAATAAACGATGGACTTAATAATGACCCAAACCATTCATAAGGTAATAGTTTAAAAATGACTAAATACATTAAAATCAAATTAGGAATAATTGCGATAAGAAAAATATTCGTTAATAACCGACGCCCCCGATGGCCAAATTCTTTGCCGACTTCATAGCCAACTAAACCCCAAAATAGTATGTATAAGAAGAGAAGTAACACGGATACTTGTGTTAATTGCGACCAAACAATGTGGGCCCATCGCCATTCTAGAAAATGGTAACTAATTGTAAAAATAGCCCCCCCAATGAAAATAAATATATTTAACAACACAAATATCCACTGCGTTTTTTTTGGAGTAATTCCTGTTTCCTGTTTCCACATTTTTGCAATATCATGTGGGGTGCCTAGCTTTCTTACCAGTTGATCGTACGTTACCTGTTTATTCTCATGGCAAATGTCATAAACATGGGCTCTATACTCGGCGATAATATTTTCTTTTTGTGGCTCATTTTTTAATTCTAATCCTAATTCATTAATAAATTGTTTTTCCGCATCAGTCATAAGTCATTACTCCCGATTACTTTCGCCATCACCTCAACATAGCGATGCCATTCGGAAGTTCTTTCCTGTAAAATTTCCTTACCTTGTTTCGTTATTCGGTAATATTTTCTTGCTGGACCCTTTTCTTGTTCCTTCCAATAGGAAGCAATATATTCCTGCTTCTCCAATTTATGAAGCCCGGGATATAAAGATCCTTCCTTCATTTGTAAGTGATAATCACTACGCTTTTCTATTTCCTTCACGAGTTCGTACCCATACATATCCCGCTCATTAAGGAACTGTAAAACAAGTAATGACGTACTACCCTTAACTAATTCACGATTAAACATGCTGTTCACCTACCTAGAATTATTAGGTATCTTTAATATAAACGATTTATTTTTAATTGTAAAGGAAAAACTGGAAAAAACTTAGGGAGATTTTCTGAAATTATTAGCGTGGGTGATTTGGGGACTTGTTTTTTTATTGTTAGTGCTTCTTTATGAATATTTTTTCCATTCACGGATGATTCACCCGTTAACCGATTTTTGCAACATGAGAGCAGCCTTGCGTCGGGT
>DKGO01000107.1:12239-12571 GCA_002453315.1 Caryophanales bacterium UBA6768
TGGCGATGAAATCCCAACGTGAGAAGTCCCTTGCGTCGGGTTTTAATGAAGATGGCGATGAAATTCCAACGTGAAAGCAGCCTTGCGTCGGGTTATGATGAAGGTGGCGATGAAATCCCAACGTGAGAACAGCCTTGCGTCGGGTTTTATTGAAGATAGCGATGAAATCCCAACGTGAGAATGCCTTGCGTCGGGTTTTAATGAAGATGGCGATGAAATCCCAACGCGAGAAGCCCCTTGCGTCGGGTTTTGATAAGGATGGCGATGAAATTCCAACGCGAGAGCAGCCTTGCGTCGGGTTTTAATGAAGATGGCGATGAAATTCCAACGTG
>DKGO01000135.1 GCA_002453315.1 Caryophanales bacterium UBA6768
GCACTTGAACAAGCAGAAAAAAATACTAAAAATAAAATAATCGCATTTAGCCCGGGTATAATGGACACTGATATGCAAGCACAAATAAGGGATGTTACGAGTGAACAATTTTCCGATGTAGCAACTTTTAAATTTTATAAAGCACAAAATCAACTAGTAAATCCGGGAATTGTTGCAAATGCTTTAGTGGACTTTTTATATGAACCTACTCAGATTCAAAATGGTCACGTGTATCATTTTACTGATTTATAAAAATCATACATGCCAAATACCTTGCTAAATAGCACACGGGGATGCTCTAACATCTTATCGTGTGCTATTTTTATCAAAAAATTCATTGTTTATGTTAAACTAAACTTTGGAGAATGAATAGATTAGGGGAATGAATGTGATTACTCGAAAAAGCAAACGTGAAATTGCACAGATGCATGAAGCAGGAAAATTACTTGTCAAAGTTCATAAAGAAGTCGCTAAAATGATACAACCAGGTATCACAACGATGGAAATTGATACATTTGTCGAACAATATCTATTGGATCATGGGGCTACTCCTGAGCAGAAAGGCTTTCAGGATTATCCCTATGCAACTTGTGCCTCTATTAATGATGAAATTTGTCACGGATTTCCAAGAAAGGAACCGTTACAAGATGGGGATATTGTGACGATTGACATGGTAGTTAACTTAAATGGTGGCCTAGCCGATTCAGCATGGACTTATGAAGTAGGAACTGTCGATGAGAAAGGTAAAAGGTTATTAGATGTAACGAAAAAATCATTATATTTAGGGATTGAACAGGCACAAGTTGGTAATAGAATCGGTGATATCGGTCATGCGATTCAAACTTATGCTGAAGGAGAAGGATTTTCTGTCGTAAGAGAATTTACAGGCCATGGCATTGGACCGACAATTCATGAGCCACCACATATTCCACATTTTGGAGAACCAAATAAAGGAATACGACTGAAGGAAGGTATGGTCATTACGATTGAACCAATGATTAATGAAGGTACCTGGAAAAGTAAAATGGATACTAATCATTGGACGGCTAGAACATTAGATCGTGGTCGTTCCGCTCAATACGAACATACATTGGCCATTACAAAAGATGGTCCGTTTATCATAACAGATCAGGACCAACCTTTATAACGAGAATTGGGGCATTTTTTTAAAAAAGTTAAATTATTACTAATGAAAGATTTAAAGAGATAAAATCTGTTCATGAATTAGAAAGGAAATGTGGATGGGGATGGAAAGAGCTAAAAGGTATTCAGATGCAATTGTGATGTTTCAAAAAGGCCTTCAAGTTGGATTCCCCATTATGCTTGGATATATTCCAATTGCCATCACTTATGGTGTATTAGCTTCACAAGCTGGTTTAACCGTTTTTGAATTGACCTTTATGAGTGCATTTGTGTTTGCAGGTGCTAGTCAGTTTATGGCGGTTAATATGATTGTTGCCCAAGCAACCGCAGTTGAAATTATTGTTGCGACCTTAATTATAAATTTACGCCACTTTGTCATGAGTCTATCATTTATGAATGAAGTAAGGGACCATTATTTACTAAGAACCCGTTTTGCTCTTTCTTTAGGCTTAACAGATGAAACCTTTGCAGTTTCGGCCTTAAATAAAAATCAGCGTAATAAAAAGAATTCAGCATTTTTTTATGCTGCTATTATCCTATCAGCCTATTCTGCATGGGTTTTTGGCTCATATTTTGGGGGGATAGTCGGGGAAGTCATTCCCGAAAAACTAAGTCAAAGTATGGGGATTGCTCTTTATGCCATGTTTATCGGGTTGTTAGTTCCATCTGTTAAAAAGGAATTAAAGGTAGGACTCATCGCGTTAATTGCGATGCTCATTAATGGCATTGCAAGTCAATTTTTAAGTAGTGGTTGGTCAATTGTCATCGGAACCATTCTAGGGGCATTTTGTGGGATATTTCTACTAAAGGAGAAAAACAAATGATTATATTTTTCATCATTATTGGGATGGGGTTGGCAACAATGATTCCACGATTCATCCCTGCTTTTATCGTAAATTCATTTGAATTTCGTGATTGGATGAACCGGTGGCTGCAATCAATTCCTTATGCCGCCCTAGGAGCGTTAATTTTTCCGGCAATTCTTTCCGTGAAGGAAGGTGCCCCACACGTTGGTATTATTGGTGCTTTAGTTGCTATTGCACTGGCTTATTTTGGGTTAAATATTGTTTTGGTTGTTATCGGATCGATATTGGCGGTATTTTTACTGACATTTTAAACGTTTTAATTACTATAAAATTTACCATAAATTTTTTTCAAAATAGAGTTCTTCTTCACCTATCATATATAGGTGTTTTTTTTAGCATATTTATTAATTGGATGTGCATAATATTGATACTTAAAGTACATACATAAAAGGTGTCGATACTTAGATGGATAATGATGAAAAACGTTGGGCAATAATTTCGCTTTCTTCTGTACCACTTATTATGACCTTGGGTAATTCCATGCTTATTCCAATCCTACCGTTGATGGAAAAAAAATTAGACATTTCAAAGCTCCAATCGAGTTACATTATAACGGTATATTCAATCGTTGCAATCATATTTATTCCACTTGCAGGTTATTTATCTGATCGATTCGGGAGGAAAAAGGTAATCGTCCCGGCATTAATTATTACAGGAATTGGGGGGTTAATTGCTGGTATCGCATCTTGGAAGATGGATAATGCCTTTGCTATGGTGTTAGTTGGAAGGATTTTGCAAGGGATAGGGGCTTCTGGCGCTATGCCAGTTGTCTTGCCCTTAGTGGGTGATATGTTTCAACGTGATAAAGAGGCGAGTGCCACTCTCGGTATTATTGAGACTTCAAATACGGTTGGAAAAGTGCTGAGCCCAATTTTAGGTTCAGCATTAACCTTAATCGTTTGGTTTATGCCATTTTTCTCAATTCCAATTTTTTGTTTAGTGTCGGTTTTATTAATCACTTTTCTCATTAAAAATAAGCAAGAAAATGAAGAGGAGCCATTGGAATTCCAAGTTTATTGGCAACAAATCAAAGATGTTTTTAAAGCCCACAAAAGGTGGCTCATTGCTATTTTTATTATCGGTGCTATATTAATGTTTATTTTATTTGGATTTTTATTTTACTTGTCGAGTATTTTGGAAGATAAATTCGATTTTGACGGGATAAAAAAAGGACTGTTGTTAGCCATCCCATTGTTAGCGTTATCCCTTGCCTCATATATTGCTGGGAAAAAGGTGCAGGACAATTTACGGGTCATGAAATGGGTATCATTTGTCGGAATTGTGTTAACAGGCTGTTCGGTTGCTGTCATTTCTTTCACAGACCATTTTATTTATTTATTAATTATTTTTCTCATTTGTGGAACAGGAATCGGCATGGCCTTACCAAGCTTAGATGCGTTAATTACTGAGAGTTTAGAAAAAGATGTACGTGGGATAATTACGTCAATTTATAGTTCGATGCGATTTATTGGTGTGGCAAGTGGTCCCCCGATTATTGCCATTTTAATGAAAAAGAATATTTTTTGGATTGTGAGTATGTTAACAATATTTGCTTTAGCAGCGGGCTTTTTAGCATTCAGAAACATTGATCCCGAGGAGTCTAAAACTTCGGGTTAAGGTGAAATCACAATGGTCAAATAGTTGCAATTATTCTGAAAATTTGTATAATGGTAATAACACGATTAAAGGGGGAGAATTCCATGAAAAAGCATGTACTAAAATATCGATTTTTCCGTTATAGGGGAGGAGTACTGATTGCTAAGCGTGACGTTCCATTCGATATTAAGATAACTTCTAGAATGTTACTTGATGAATTATGCTTTGAATGGAATAAACAATTTATCGTTGATCGAATCAACGAATCAATCGACAAAAAGGATGAAAAAGCCTTTATAAAATATAGTGAATTGTACAAAAATTTTATATAACATTTACGCCAATCATGATTAACCGTGGGATAAACCCCCACGGTTTTTTGGTTAGGGATCTATTAGAAGGAATAACAAAATTCATAATCTTCTTAAAGCAATAGGAAAGAATGCAATAAGTGCAAATGTCCATGAATATTTGATACAATTGTTACGGATACATTACATTATATAAGGTCCTTAGGAGGAATTGACATGGATTTTCGTATCGAGCATGACACAATAGGAGAAGTGAAGGTTCCAGCGGATAAATTTTGGGGGGCACAAACAGAAAGAAGTCGGCAAAATTTCCCGATTGGAAATGAAAAAATGCCAAAGGAAATTATCCAAGCCTTTGCAATTGTAAAAAAAAGCGCAGCAAAAGTAAATAGTGATTTAGGTTTGTTAGAGAAGCAAAAATATGAGGCAATTGCCTATGCAGCAGAACAAATCTTAGCGAATAAATTAGATGATCATTTTCCGTTAGTTGTATGGCAAACTGGAAGTGGTACACAATCAAATATGAACGTCAATGAAGTGATTGCTTATGTTGGAAATGAGTGGTTGAAAGAACAAGGAAGTGACCTTGTTTTGCACCCAAATGATGATGTAAATAAATCACAAAGTTCTAATGATACTTATCCAACTGCACTTCATGTCGCTTTTGTACTTAAATTAGAGGATATTGTCATACCAGCAATTAGTGTCATCAAAGAAACGATTGGGAAAAAGGCAAATGATTTTAAGGATATTGTGAAAATTGGTCGGACACATCTCCAGGATGCTACACCGATTACGTTAGGTCAGGAAATAAGCGGTTGGCATCGGATGTTAGAAAAAACCCAAAAAATGATTGCCGAAAGTGCAGAACATTTAAAAGATCTCGCTTTAGGTGGAACAGCAGTTGGAACTGGTTTGAATGCACATCCTGAATTTGCCGAAAGAGTGAGTGAAGCAATTAGTACGTTAACTAATCGTTCGTTTCGTTCTGAACCAGTGAAATTTCACTCATTAACGAGCTATGATGAAGCTGTTTTTGCTCATGGAGCGTTGAAGGCTTTAGCGGCGGACTTAATGAAAATTGCCAATGATATACGCTGGCTAGCAAGTGGACCACGTTCAGGTTTGGGGGAAATTACGATTCCAACAAATGAACCAGGTAGCTCTATTATGCCTGGCAAGGTTAATCCTACACAAAGTGAAGCGTTGACAATGATTGTAACCCAAGTAATGGGAAATGATGCAGCAGTAGGATTTGCAGCAAGCCAGGGGAATTTTGAGTTAAACGTATTTAAACCGGTTATTGCTTATAATTTTTTACAATCAGCCCAATTATTAGCTGATGGAATGTTATCGTTTGAGGAAAGATGTGTTCGTGGAATTGAACCAAATGAAGAAAAAATTGATACATTTTTAAATGATTCACTTATGTTAGTAACAGCACTAAATCCTCATATTGGTTATGAAAATGCAGCGAAGATTGCTAAAAAAGCGTTTGAGGATCAATCGACATTGAAGGAAGCAGCTGTTAAGCTAAATTTATTAACGGAAGAAGAGTTTGACAAATATGTCGTTCCAAAGGAAATGACTCATCCGTTGTAAAATTGATAATTTGCATAAAATGAGGGTGTTAAATGTGGTGTGCTTGGACAGACACAAGTTTGACACTTTTATTTTTTTATTGAATAGTGTGTGGTAAGTTTTTTCAATGCGAATGTAACTAACCTTGGAGAAAACTGACGAGTTAGCAATGAATCTGTAGTATCTGTCACTAACCCATAGGTTAATTATCATTAATTTGTATTTTTCAAGTAAACGCAACAAATGTAAATGTTTTACGGAAATCTTTCCTACTTTGCCATTAAAATTAAATCATATTAGCTAATAAAACGTTCACAATAATACTGTGGAGGTGAATAAATTGGCTAATCGAAATAGTTCAAATCAACTTGTTGTACCTGGAGTTGAAAATGCCATCAATCAATTAAAAATGGAAATTGCACAAGAGTTTAACGTTCAATTAGGATCTGAAACGACATCCCGGGCTAATGGATCTGTTGGCGGTGAAATAACAAAACGTCTTATACATTCTGCCCAACAACAATCAAATCAATCTAAATCATAAAAAAATGGATGTCGTCAGGAAATATTCTGTTTATTAATCCTGTGTGACATCCATTTTCATTATCTATGGAATAAAACTAATCGTGCATTTGGTGAAACACAACGATGTGTATACTCATCATAATTTTCTTCTATTAAACGTTTTGTCCCAATTTCTTTCGCTTGCTCATCGTTTTCCGCTTCAAAAGATTCATCTAATAACTTCTCGCCTTTTTTAGAAAAGACTGTAAGTACATAGTTTTGCAATGAATATTCCTCCCACATTAGATTAAAATATTTTGAAATTGATATTATTTAAAAACCTAAAATCCAACTTTTCTTTATTATGCCATGTTGGGATAGAAAAATAAAGATTTAAACAATATCAAAACAAGATTGTAAAGTTTACTTGACATATTTAAATCCGCCATATAAAATGTAAAGTAAACTTGTCTTTTGATGAAAGAGGAATTGAAATGGAAAATAGAATAAGGGCTTTAAGGGAACAACATCAATTGACACAACAGGAACTCTCTCAAATGGTTGGAGTATCCAGGCAATCAATCGTTGCGATTGAGCGTGGAAAATATAATCCATCTCTACAGTTGGCCTTCAAAATTGCCAAACAATTTAATCTGTCTATTGAAGATGTCTTTGTATTTAGGGAAGGAGAGGATGAGTAGTGGAAGGACAAATTGCCGGGTTAATTGGATTGTTTGGTGGTGCTTTTATGGGACTGGTTGGGTTATTTCTAGGTAGAAGGTTGGCAAAAAAACAACGTGGTTTAGATGAAACCCATCAGCATATTTGGATAAAATCACGATCTATTGCATGGTATGCCACACTGTTTTCGATTTATATTTTGTTCACTCTTCACTTAATCGGTATACCATTAACAGTTTCCTTGGTCCTAGGCATATTATTGTTTATTCACTTAGGAACTTGGGCTATTGTCGGTATTATTTTGTCGTCTTATTTATATAAATAGATCGGGAAAGTAGTCTTAGGGTGAAAATATAGTATTTAAATATATGAAAATAATTGGTTTATTAACCGTTAAATTTCAAATTAAGGGGTGTATGTTTTGGTTCTACAATTAGAAAATGTAACAAAACGATTCGGTAAAAATATAGCCGTTGATGAGTTATCTTTAGATATTCCGGAGAATGAATTGTTCGGATTCTTAGGAGGAAATGGCGCTGGAAAGACAACGTCATTCCGAATGATATTAAATTTGCTCGACCCATCAGATGGTCAAATTTTATGGAATGGGAAATCAATTAAATATGGTATTAGTCATTTAATTGGTTATTTACCCGAGGAAAGAGGATTATATCCAAAGTTAAAAGTGAAAGAACAACTAATTTATTTAGGGAAACTTCGTGGTATGACGGCACATAATGCATCATTAGCATTGGAAAAATGGCTGGATAGATTTAATATTTCTCATTATTTAAATAAAAAGGTTGAAGAACTGTCGAAAGGAAATCAGCAAAAAATCCAATTTATTTCTGCTGTCATTCATAAACCAGAGCTTCTCATTTTGGATGAGCCTTTTTCCGGCTTAGACCCAATTAATGTTGAAATGTTGAAAGAGGCCGTTATCGATTTAAAAGATAAAGGCACTTCCATTGTTTTTTCATCTCACCAAATGGACCATGTTGAAAAATTATGTGAAAATGTTTGTATTTTACAACAAGGAAAAGCAGTTGTTAAAGGAAATTTACGGGAAATAAAGCGATCACACGGTAAGAAAAAATTAATTATCCATATGGATGAATCTATCGATTTTTTGAAAAATGCCAATGGAGTTGTTGATTTTCAAACGACAGTGAATGGCTGTGAATTACAAATACATGATGAACAAATAGCTCAAGAAATTTTAGGGCAAATACAAGGGAAAGGGATTGTTCGAAAATTCGAAATTGAAGAACCATCCTTAAATGATATTTTTATCGAAAAAGTAGGTGCTAGCTATGAATAAATTCGGAATTGTACTAGGTCATACTTATTTTAGCCGTATTAAATCAAAAGCATTTATAATTACAACGCTCATCGTAATATTATTTTTAGTCGGGGTTGCAAATATCGAAAAAATTATTGATTTATTTGCTGGTGATGATGAAAAAGTAGAACAAATCGCTGTCATTGATGAGACAAATGAACTTTATAATATTCTCGAAGGAAATTTTAAAGCAGTGACAGAGGATGCTGATTTAACCCATTTTACCGGAACAATTGACGAAGGAAAGGAAGCTGTGAAAGAGGATAAGTTTGAAGCATTGCTCGTTTTAAGTGAAGATGAACAACATTTTCCGAAAGCGACCTATATGTCAAATAGTGGTAATGAGACATTTGAACAAGCCATGATTGAACAACAATTACAACAAATCAAGATATCGTTAGTCACAGTTGAGGCAGGTATTGATGAATCAGTACTTGGGCAAATGAATGAGGCTGTTCCTTTTGAAACAATTGCCCTAAATAAGGATGCGAAATCAGAAGAAGAGTTAAGTGAGGCACGTGGTATTATTTACATTATGTTGTTCGTTCTTTACATGGCCATCATTATTTATGGACAAATGATTGCAATGGATGTCGCTACAGAAAAATCTTCTAGGGTAATGGAAATTTTAATTTCTAGTGCCCCACCTGTCATTCATATGTTTGCCAAAATTATTGGTATTGCTTTAGTAGGATTAACACAAATTTTAGTATTTTTTGCTGCTGGTTATCTACTTCTTTCATCAAAAATGGAGGAATATACGGAAGGATTTTTTGAAGTGTTTGGTTTTACTGGCACATCGATTAGTATTTACGTATATGCTGTTGTGTTCTTCATGTTGGGGTATTTGCTATATGCAACAATTGCTGCAATGCTTGGCTCACTTGTTAGTAAAGTGGAAGATGTGCAGCAATTACTATTTCCGATGATTATGCTGATTATGATTGCATTTTTTATTGCCATGTTCGGATTAAGTATGCCGGAAGCTAAGTTTATTACGGTGACATCATACATTCCATTTTTCTCACCAATGATCATGTTTTTACGGGTTGGAATGTTAGATGTTCCTGTTTGGGAAATTGCCATTTCGATTGGCATACTCATGTTAACAATCGGTTTATTAGGTTGGTTAGGTGCGCGAATTTACCGTGGTGGCGTCCTCATGTATGGAAAATCATCCTTAAAAGATATAAAAAGAGCACTCGCACTTACGAAAAAATAACAAAAATGAAAGGAAGCAAATTTTTTGCAAAAAAAGATTTTTGGCAATCATGATGATAATACGTTGAGACAATTTAATCATTGTTTAGAGTACGGTAATGTTGTTGGCGGTGTCCTCTGTGCAGATGGACATTACGGATATAGTCAGCCTGTCGGCGGAGTTGTTGTTTACGATAATCAAATAGCACCATCAGGTGTCGGTTATGACATCGCATGTGGCAATAAAGCGGTAAAAACGAATTTAAAATATGAGCATATTCAACATGATGTTCCAAAAATTATGGATGAGATAGCGAGACGCATATCGTTTGGAATCGGTAGAAAAAATAAAGTGAAAGTCGATCATGAGTTATTCGATGCACCGGAATGGGAAGTATATCGTGAAATTGGTCAGCATGAACACGATCAATTAAAAAAGCTTGCCCAAGATCAGTTAGGGACAGTTGGGGCAGGCAATCATTACGTCGATTTACTCGTAGAGGAAGTGACCGGAGATATTTGGATTGCGAATCATTTTGGTAGTCGCGGTTTTGGACATCGAACGGCAAGCGGATTTTTAAACTTAGCGAAAGGAAGAGAGTTTTCCGAACGTGCTCCCGGTGAAAGCATGGAACAACCTCCAACGCTTATTGACTTAGATAGCGAGCTTGGTGCCATGTATTATAAAGCAATGAAACTTGCAGGTCGCTATGCATACGCTGGACGTGATTACGTTATTAATCAAGTCCTTGACATGATTCAGGCTGAAGCTCTCTTTGAAGTGCATAATCACCATAACTATGCATGGAAAGAAGTGCATAACGGCAAAGAATATATCGTCGTACGTAAAGGAGCAACTCCTTCAGCCCCGGGTCAACTAGGTTTTATCGGGGGAAGTATGGCAGATATTTCTGTCATCGTACGTGGAAAAGATACACATGAAAATGAACAAGCTTTTTATAGCACTGTTCATGGGGCGGGTCGCATTATGAGTAGAACAAAAGCGGCTGGCCGTATGAATTGGAGAACGCGCAAACGAAGAGGCGGTCAAATTTCTGTCGAACAAATGCAAGATGCCGTTAATAAATACGGTGTTGAGCTTCGAGGTGGGGGTCCAGATGAAAGCCCATTCGTATATCGGAAACTTCGTGAAGTTTTGCATGCCCATCGTGATACTATCGAAATTCTCCATGAGTTAAAGCCGATCGGAGTTTGCATGGCTGGTGCAAACGAACATGATCCTTATAAAGATTAAGTTTAACTTTACATGGTTCCGGGAATGAAATGACTAACCTCTTCTATAGAAGAGATATTCATGAGTATCCTCAAAAATCAACTAAAGATTAGGAGTTGGGTAATGTGGAACCGATAGTAAGAGAATTTATGAATGAAACGGAATTAATTCATGAAGTGAGTCAGCTTTCAGCTCAAGGAATTGATAAGGATAATGTGTACGTCTTGTCTCATGATGCCGATCGAACACATCGAATTGTGGAAGAAGCAGAGGCAAATGAAATTGGTTTAAAAGAAATGGGTTTAAGCAAAACAATTGAACAAGTCTTTCGACCAGAAGGTGATCAACTTCGCATGAAAATGGAAGAAATTGGACTTACTGAACAAGAGGCGGAGCATTACGAACGTAAGCTTGATGAAGGAAAAATCTTGCTAATTGTAGATCAAGCATAAACAAATTGAAGATAAGAGTCTGGCAGTTAAAATGACTGCTGGACTATTTTTTTGTCCATTTTTTAGTGGAGGTGAATATAGATAGGATAGAAAGGTTAAAGGAGGATGACTTGTGGACGACGTAGCAAGCGTACTCATACGGTTCATTGCTTGGTGTTTTGACTTGTTACTTATTGGTGTTCCGCTCGTCGTCATGAGCATCACACTTTTTAACGTTGGGATCAGTACGATTATTTTTTCGTTTTTATTGTTTTCTCTTTATACTTGTTTAACCCCCGTTATGACATCAGGGATGACGTTGGGAAAAAAGCTTACGAATATTCACATTGTGACGGGAAATACACGGTCACAAGTGAGCCTTAGTCAGATGTTCATCCGTACAATCATGCTAAATATTTGTTGTGTGCTGACGGGTGGAATAGCATTGTTTATAAGCCTTATTTTAATGTTGCTTACAAAAGGTAAATATAGTTTACATGATGTCGTAGCAGATACAATTGTCATACTGAAAGAAAAATAAAAAACACATTCCTACAGAATGTACACGCGGGAATGTGTCTATGTTCCATTAAGCCTTCGGTGTAATCATCTCTTCGGGCTTAACAAATTTATCAAATTGTTCTTCAGTTAAAATTCCAGATTGCAATGCCGCTTCTTTTAATGTAATCTGATTTTCATGTGCGAGCTTGGCAACTCTTGCCGCACTTTCATATCCAATGTGTGGATTAAGTGCTGTTACAAGCATGAGGGAATCATTCAAATACGCTTCAATTTTTTCACGATTTGGTTCGATTCCGATTGCACAACGATCGTTAAATGAACGAACAGCGTCAGCAAGTAGTCGAGCGGATTGTAAAAAGTTAAAGGCAATAACAGGTTTAAAGACATTCAGTTCAAAGTTACCTTGGGATGCCGCGACACCAATCGTCGTGTCATTCCCCATTACTTGAACAGAAACCATTGTTACCGCTTCACTTTGCGTTGGGTTCACTTTGCCAGGCATAATCGAGCTCCCTGGTTCGTTTGAAGGAATAGATAATTCACCAATTCCACAACGTGGACCACTTGCAAGCCAACGAACATCGTTCGCTATCTTCATCATATCTGCTGCGAGAGCCTTGAGAGCACCGTGTGCATGTACGACTTCGTCATAGCTTGTTAACGAATGGAATTTATTTGGTGATGAAGTAAACTCTTTATTTGTTACTTTAGAAATTTCTTCAGACACCATTTCACCAAACTTCGGATGGGCGTTAATTCCTGTTCCAACAGCGGTTCCGCCAATGGCTAATTCTTTTAGAAATTTGACACTTTCCAAAAGCATTTGTTCATCTCGTTCCAGCATGTAGTGCCAGCCGCTTACTTCTTGGCCTAACGTAAGAGGTGTTGCATCTTGTAAATGAGTTCGTCCAATTTTGATAACGTCTTGGAATTCGTCACTTTTTTGTTTTAATGTTTCTTTTAATGTTCGAATTGCCGGTAGAACATTGTCTTCAATTGCAATAACGCCAGAAACATGTAAGGCGGTTGGAAACGTATCATTCGAACTTTGTGATTTATTTACATCGTCGTTCGGATGGATTTGTAAATCGATTCCTTTTTCTTGTAAAATTTGATTTCCGCGATTCGCTAGAACCTCATTCATGTTCATGTTAGACTGTGTACCGCTTCCAGTCTGCCACACGACGAGAGGAAAGTGGTCATCCCACTTGCCTTGGAGAACTTCGTCAGCCGCTTGTGCAATCGCCTCAGCTTTTTCTTTTTCAAGTGTTCCAAGCTGCATGTTGGCAATTGCTGTGCTTCTTTTTAGAATTGCAAAGGCTCGAATAATTTCTTTTGGCATCTTTTCAGTACTAATAGGAAAGTTTTGCTTGCTTCGTTGCGTTTGGGCTGCCCATAATTTGTCGGCAGGTACTTTTATTTCTCCAAGTGTATCCCGCTCGATTCTGAATTCCATTTTTTATTCTACCTCCTATGTGCTCCATCCTTATCTTACACCCAACCTAATGCTTACTCAAGTAGAATGACATAGACGAATTAGACTTATTTCGACATAAAGTGAACCTCGTTCATGGAGCCTTTCTACTGATCCTTAACCGCAACGAAACTAGGATGTGCACGTGCCATTTTCTACGATGGGATGAGCATTTCGCGCAGTCTGATCTGGAGTCGTTTAATATTGTGCATGCAATGTTGAATTTTATAGCTTCAGGACAAAAGGTCCTTGATTGATTATTAGTGTCACGAACATTGTGTACTTATCTAAGTTCGAAGGTTAGCAACAATTTTAAGTAGAAGTATTAGTAACCTCACTAATTTAGTTGACTTTCTGTATTTTCTACAGCTTTTGTAGCAAAACTATAGAGTGAACATGACGTGAGGAGAATAAAAGATGAGAAAACTTACTGCAATTTGTATCGCTTTTACTTTTGTGTATTTTGCGTTTTCTGTACAAGCATTTGCCAAAGAGTATAGCAATATGCAATACGATTGGTACTTTAAGCCGAGTAAGAATAACGAACCGGCTACGACGGAGCCTGAATTTGCCGAGATGTTACAAAAACACGGTGGAATTTTTATTGCAGAGACAGATCAAAAGGAACTGTATCTCACCTTTGATAACGGCTATGAACAAGGTTACACTGGTGATATTTTAGATGTTTTAAAAAAGAAAAAAGTACCCGCGACTTTTTTTGTAACCGGTCACTATTTAAAGGAAGAACCTGAACTTGTCAAAAGAATGGTAAAGGAAGGTCATATCGTCGGTAACCACTCCTATCACCATCCGAACTTTGCAAAAACGAGTGATACAAAGATCCGTGAAGAACTTGAAAGTGTCGAGCAACTGTTTACAAAAATTACGGGTAAGCAAATGCCAAAATATTTACGACCTCCAAGAGGGATATTCAGTGAACGAACACTTGCAGTATCCTATGAACTCGGTTATACAAATGTATTTTGGTCTCTCGCTTACAAAGATTGGGAAACAAACAATCAGAAAGGCTGGAAATACGCGTACGACAACATTATGAAGCGTGTGCATCCAGGAGCTATTATGTTACTGCATACGGTATCAAAGGATAATGCTGATGCATTGGATAAAGCAATTGATGATCTTAAAAAGCAAGGGTATACCTTTCACAGTCTTCATGATTTGAAGGCAAAAGAACTCGTTCCTGATTGGTTACTGACACCTTAATACCAACGTATTCAAAAGCTTCCACATCTGAGCATGGTGGAGGCCTTTTTTTTGAACATGCGTGTTAAACTAAGAGGAAAGGGGGGGAAGAAATGTGGAGTTTAAACATCAACATTAAAGGTCCATATCGATTTGAACGTGCATTACAAAGATTAGCGGCCGATCCACTTAAAATGATTAATTTTAAAGAATGCTCGCTCGTCATTCCTCTTATTATCGAAGGGAATCCGTATCCGATAACCGTCAAAAGTGTTGGGACTTTACACGCTCCCTCTTTCCAATTATCTGGAGAAGTAATGGAAAGGCACCAAGTAAAAGTAACAAATGAAATCCGAAGAATTTTACAGTGGGATGTTTCACATAAACAATTAAAAGAACATTTTCGTGATACAGACCTTCATCCGTTATTTACAGAACTAGAAGGCACCCCACTTATTTTGGACTTTGATTTATATTTTAATTTGATGAAATCAATCATTCATCAGCAATTGAATTTAAATTTTTCGCATACGTTAACGGCGAGGTTTGTCCAAACGTTTGGCTTCAAAAATAACGGCGTTTGGTTTCCACCGAGTCCAACGATAGTTAGTCGCTTAAACTATGATGACTTAACGGGCATGCAATTTAGTCGGAGAAAGGCCGAGTATATTATTGATACTTCTAAAAAAATTGCATCGGGCGAATTACAACTTGATACATTTTATTCATTGGAAAATGAAGAAATTATCGACATTTTGACCAAAATTCGTGGTATTGGTCCGTGGACAGCAGAAAGCTTATTATTATTCGGACTTGGTAGGTCCTCGATATTCCCATATGCTGATATCGGGATTCAAAATGGGCTTAAAAAACTTTATCAACTTGATGTAAAACCAACTCGTGCACAAATGGAACGATGGAGGAAGGCTTGGTCTCCTTATGAAACATATGCTGCCTTATATTTGTGGGAGTTTGTTGGTGATGATGAATTTATTATCGATAAAAATCTTGACTAGAAATTTAGATCATTGAAAAATAATTTAAAAGTGTTTAAACTATAAAAAAATAGTAATTGAAAGGCTAGAAAAAATGGAATCACAAAACTCCTTATTCCAAACATGGATTCACCAAGAAACATTGTTAACTGTTGAGATGCTAGTCCGTAAAGTCGGAAGAAAGACGGTGTTCGGACGATTATTAAGCGTTGATATTAAGGGACAGAACGTTTTACTATATGATGTTGATCAAAAAAAGGTATTATCCTTGAAAACTAATGAAATCGATAAAATGACGCCTGCAGATTCATACGAATACTAACTCCTTGTCTGGAAAAGCAAGGAGTTTTTTCTGCCCAATTGCTATGTAGGGCAGTGGCATACGGTAATAGTAAGGAGGGGATAGCTTTGGCAATAAATAAAGGGTGGATAAACCGACATATTCAAGTGCAAATCGGCCCAGAACAAGTCATAATGAAAAATAAGCAACTAGAAACTGAAATGATTGTAGAAGGGGTTGTTTGCGATATAAGCCTTGATGCGATTACACTTGTTCAGTCTGATACTTCAATTGTGAAGGCCGTAACGAATCGAATAAAAAATTTCGCCCCGGAAGAGAGTGATTGTCATTGCTCAGACAAACAAGCTTCGAAAGGATGCTATGGAGACATCAAGCGTTGCGACAAACGTTTACAATTAAATCTAGCCGGATTAAAGGATAGTCTTCAATATGAATTGCTACAGTTAAAAGGCTGTAAAGTGAAACTAAATATAGCTTAGTTCAAAAGACCGAAAATCGACAGAAAGGTTCTGTGTTGTCTTAATTTTCCCAGTTCAAGATGAATTAATCTAAGTGGACGATAGGACGTAGCAGTTTTAGTCGATTTCCGTAAAAAGTCGATTGAGATAATCAGTTAGTCGATAGAAATTGTATGAAGGCTAAGTCATCGTAATCTATCCTGCGAATACTATTATTTTCGAGTTTAAGATCAACGGCTTTTTCCGTCACGTGAACGATGTTTCCCTTTATTGGGTAAGCATCGTTTTTTTCAATTGCACGGATAAGGCAGGCGTGAAAGCTATCTAAATAAAGACTAAGCCGGAGACCGAAAAAGAGATTGAGCAACTGTGGACTTTGCGAAACGACTTTACCAAACTGTCTTGCGATTTGTTGTTTTTCTTTTACGGTTGTTTTGGTAACGAAATAATCAAGTGGACGCTCTTTCCCATTGTCGTGCTGAATTGTCGCAATGTTTTCATAGAGAACGACGTATATGTCGTTTTTATTGTCACGCAAGGTGAGAAAGTCGAGCCCTGCGTCAACGAGTATCCCTTCCAACTTTCTTTGTGTCTTTTCAAACATAATCGTAACTAATATTTTTTTGTTTTTAAGGTTCCAAAGCTGGAGTTGAAAAAGCCTCTGGTTATTTTCTTCTCCGCCAAGAGCAGTCAACAGTTGATTAGCCTTTGCAATCTTAGCGATTAGCTCTTGAAGTTCATGTGATGGAAGTGAGCTTGTCGGTGATGGAAATGATTCAGTAAAAATGATAAGACGCTCCTTTCACTTTGTGATTATGGAATAAGACAAACTAGTGCAAACATAAAGCTTAAAACAGGGGCTGTTCTACTTTTGAAAATATATCGTTACACCTGTCTGCACCATGAAGACTCACGAAGAGCAGACTTTCCATGAAAAGGGTGTGGGCAATTGCTTGTAAAATATCTCGGTTTTCTATTGTATGCCAATATTATATTACTGGCAGGTGTATATGTTTACTTGTTTAACAGACGCACGCGGATTGGCTTCCAGCTTGGGATGAACGTCGCTACGATGGCGGGAGGGTTTGTTGCGGTCGTGACGGGGGTTATTTTAATTTATCAGTTTCCTTTTCATTATGTCGTAATCACGATTGTATCAACGATCGTTGGGATGTTTGTTGGAGCTTTGTTCGGAGCACTATTTGATTATCAAACACTATTAACGGGTTATGCGAACGGGTTAATGATGGGGATTATGTCTCCGATGATTGGAGCAGCAGCTAAAAACAGTGTTCCTTTTCTTATATTTATTGAGGTTCTATTTATCTTTTCTTTATTTTTATTCATTAGCTCTTCGAAGCATACATAAGGTTAGAAAGGCGGTAGCTTATGGTTCTCATTGTTAGTAGCCTTTTGGTTAGTGTTGGGTTAGGTGTATTTATATTTGCGACGATGTGGAAGAAAAGAAAGGTCTTCAATGAGCGTTTTGGAACCGTAATCCCCTTGTGTAGTAGTGGCGTATTAAGCTTTACTGTTGCATTGAATATCCACTTTTTATTTCAGGTAGAATTTGCTCTGATTTTATTCATGGCGACTGGATTTGGGGCAGGAATCGGATTTTTATTCGGATCGCTCTATAAATATCAATCGATGCTCGTAGGTTTTTATCATGGAGCTTTTGGTGGGATGATGGGTACCATGCTGAGCGCCGTTGTGTTAAATCCAAGCATCTGTAGTTTACCTAATGATTATTTGCAATCGACGGAACAAAATATACATATCTTTGGTGGATTTGGACTATTTTTATCCCTTATTACGTTTAGCTTGTTGCATTATTCGTTGAAGGTGTAAAGCATGAAATTTTATGACTATGTTGAACAGCTACGTTTACGTCGCAGTCGCGAAAAGCGAAAAGAAGACATTTTAAATGACGTTAATGTTGAAAGAGGAGAGGGGTTAACGTCCCCTACGACAAGCTCAACAATTGAAGAAGCAAGAATGCTTATGGAATACATCGAGAAAGCGAATATGTTTCACATTTCTAGACTTGCACAATCGAAAGGGAAGGATTTGAAGCTTAGGAAATTTTTTAAATCGAAACGGTATCAACACGTAGAGATCTATTTGAAGTGGGGAACAGACCCTGTATATATTGAAGGAAAAGTGAGTGCGATTGGACGTGACTTTGTGATGGTTACGAAGTTAAACCAACGGATGTGGATTCATTACAAAGCTATTGAACTCGCTAATATTCCTTTTGGAGTACCTCATTATGCACATACACATCAACATATTTACTTTGAAAATCAACTAAGGAGGAAGTTAGTAACCGAGTTTGGTAAAACGGTCGCAAGACGTGAGGAATTGAAACAACAATTTTTTGAAGAGACATTGCAAACAAATCTGAACAGATGGAGAGGGGTATGGGTCACAGTTTACCTTAATGAAAAGGAAAAAAGGCTAGGGAAGGTTGTAAGCTCACAGGTGAACGAGCTAACAATCTCTTTGTTTGGAAAAACGGAATCAATCAATCTTACAGAAATTCAATACGTAGAGACGATCCGGATTTTGCATTTGTTTAGGAGGTGACAGGATGAGTTTGGATGAAGGAGAACAGAGCATTGATGATTTATTATGGAATAAATTAACGCAACTTATTGGAGAAAGTATTTTGATCGTAACAGAATCTGATCAATTGAATATTTTTGGGCAAACATTCCGACCTGTCTTTTGTGGCACGATTACTGAAGTTGAACACGGTCACATCACATTAAATCCTGTGAATATTAAACTTGTGAATGCACCATTTTATCAATTTCCAACCCCGCTTAGCTTTCCATTGGAGAAAATTGCCCATTATTCTCCAAACTTTGATTGTAATGCGAGAATTCCCCTTACGTAACTAAATAAGACTGAGGAGGATCATATGGTGAGGTTTCGAAATCGAGTACCACAATTACAGGAGATATCGGTTAATGAGCTTCATGATGAAGCACTCATTCAGGCGTTCGAAAAGGGAATTGGCAAAAAGACTTTGATTTTCACACCATCATTTCCATTTGTTTTTATCGGAAAAATTAAAGAGGTTATCGAGGATCATGTCGTCATCGATGTGGAAGTGACGTTACTTTCGGAACTCGAAAGCCGATTATGGAATGTTCACATTCATCAAATTGAAGTGTTTTACATTGAGAACGAAGGAAAGCCTACAATTCCGGAAATGCACGATTACGTATAGGCTTGTAATGATAACTGAGGGTGAAGGGGGGAAGAGGATGAAACGCTTTTATCACGTCGTCGCGCTTCAGATCCGAATAGTGCTCAATCACTTTGGAGATTACAATGATCATGGGATGTTGTATGTTTTAAAAGAAAATGAAAGCAAAGTAAAAAGAGAAGTTAGTAAAAATCCATTTACCCCAGTTGAGCTTGTGCAACCTCTCTGCATCCGGGCAAATGTCGGGGACACGGTTGAAATATTGTTTGAGAATAAAATCGGCTATGCAACAGGTATGCACTTTCAAGATGCAGATTATGACGTCCTCACTTCAGACGGAGCGAATGTCGGGTACAATCCAAATACACTTGTTGAACCTGGAGAGAAGCAAAGATATCGGTTGAATGTGCATCATGAGGGCACGTGTCTCTTTACTGATTTAGGTAATCCTGACAGTGGGGAAGGCGGTTCGAATATTAATGGACTGTTTGGCTGTCTGTTTATCGAGAGGCGCGGTTCATCCTGGACTGATCCGCGGACAGGCGAGCCACTAACTTGTGGACTATATGCTGATATCCATCATCCATTCTTGCCATCGTTTCGGGAGTATGCATGGATATTTCATGATGAAATGCCGACGAGGGATATGACAGGGAATCGTCTGCTTCACCCCGAGACGAACCAGGAAGGGGAATCCACGCATGCTGTGAACTATCGCTACGAGCCAATGGAACACCGTCTCCGATTAATTAAAGAAGGTGTCGTTTGCCCGAGTTGTGAGGGTGAAGAGGTGCACCATGATTCTTGGGTATTCGGTGATCCTGCTACTCCGATTTTGCGAGGATATCGGGATGATCCCGCGAAAATTCGTCTCGTCCATGGTGGTGTGAAGGAAACTCACGTCTTTCATTATCATGTTCATCAATGGTTTAAGGATGCTGGAAACACTGAATCAGAGATTATCGATGCTCAGGCGATTAGTCCTCAAACTTGGTATACCGTGGAACCTCATTACGGCTTAGGTTCGCTTCATGGGGCAATTGGGGATGCGATTATTCACTGTCATCTTTACCCTCACTTTGCTGTTGGGATGTGGGGGATGAACCGTATTTTCGATACATTGCAAGACGGGACGGGACATTATCCGAACGGGGAAGTGATCGAAGCGTTGCAACCGTTACCCGATCGCTTGCTGCCCCCGAAACCGACGAAGGCTTGTCCTGGCTTTCCGAATTTCATTCCCGGAAAAGCGGGACACAAAGCACCAAGACCGCCGCTTGGAATCGTCGGTGGGCGTGACATGACAGAGCTCGAACGGAATGCTGCTGTTCCGTTTGCACGACCAGGGGCTGTATTTGCGGATCCGTGTCGCGTCGTTAGGAACCCAGCTGTCAAAGAATTTAATATTTCTCTCATTGAAGTTCCCATTGTGTATAACAAGGAAGGCTGGCATGATCCAACGGGAAGAATTTTTGTGTTAGATGAACAGGTTGCTGATGTTCTTGCAGGGAAAGTAGAGCCGGAGCCGTTAATATTACACATGCCAGCTGATACGTGCATTCGTGTAAACTTTACAAACCGATTATCTGAAGTTGCGGGTGGGGATGCATTTCAGCTTGTGACAAGAACGTATGAAGCCGGATTTCATATTCATTTTGTGAAATTTGATGTACTCGTCTGTGACGGCGCAAATGTTGGTTGGAATTACGATTCTGGTGTACTTCCAGGTGAAACGATTCGCTATGAATATTTTGCTGATGTGGAACTGAAGGCCTGGTTTTTTCATGATCATTTATTTGCTAGCTTTCACCAGCAACATGGTGTGTTCGGATCAGGTGTTATACATCCACGTTTTTCAACATACGTTGATTCAAAAACAGGGAAGAAGATTGATTATGGAAGTGAAGTGACTGTTAACCATCCTCTCATTCCAGATTATCGAGATTTCACGCTTATGGTTCAAGATTTCACCCTATTATTCGATAAAAATGGAAAGCCACTTTATCCACCGCCATTCCCTGGTTCACAAGACGATCCTGGCTTGTTCGGAGTGAATTATAAAAATGAGCCACTGCAATTTCGTTTAGGCCAAGAGCAAGATCCAGCATACTCGTTTAGCTCATATGTGAACGGTGATCCTGTTACATCAGTTTTTCAGTGTTATGCAGGAGATCCTATCCGTATTCGACTTTTACAAGGTTCACAGGAGGAATCCCATAGCTTTAATATTCATGGGCTCCGTTGGAAAACAGAGCGACCAGATGCTGCCTCAAAATTTAA